>JAZGDW010000172.1:0-2748 GCA_036478295.1 Candidatus Krumholzibacteriia bacterium | reverse complement strand
AAGCAGGTTGGGCATACCACCAGATCCTTCGTTCGCTGGAGGTGTTGCTCGGGGTCAGCGGCGAACTCGTTCGCGCAGTCCTGACAACAGAAATGGTATTCGGTGCCATCGTAACTGTACGTAGCCGCCTTCTCTTTGCTGATTCCCAGCCTCACCAGGGAGCAGCCGCAGTACGGGCAAATGAGCGTTTTCATTGCCTAATCTCCTGATTGTCGATGTTCGAGCGACCATGTCGTTTCCGAAGTCAAGCAGACGGCCCACAGCAGTCGTCCAGGGCCCGCTCGGACCCAACGACGATGCCCGCTTTTCGTAGCCGCTCTTCGAAACCTTCGCGCCTGAGGTAGTCGTCCGGCAGGAGTGCGGCGAGATCGCTCTCGATGGCGAGGCGGCGCGCAAAGGACGCGCCCACGACTGTGAGGATAGTCGCCAAGGTCAATACTACGGCATAGTGGCGCATGAAGCTCTGTCTCATGCCCCCGTGGGTTCGAAGCGGGACGATTTCAACGACCTATAGGCGGCGAACACCACCGCCATGTCGCGCCGCGCCACCGCGAGGGACATTACCGGTGCGCGGTTGTTGCGCACACAGTCGATGAATTCCTTCAGCATGCCGCGGTATCCCATGATGTCGAGCACCCCGGGCAGCCGGAATCGTTTACGCCGTCCGAGGACCATTGCCCACAGACCGTTGCTCTCGAAGGTGATGTTCCCGTGCGTGCCATAGATTTTGGATGCCTGCAACCCACCGATGCGGTTCAGCGTGTTCCAAGAGTGAAGCAATTTGCCCACTGCTCCACTCTCGAACTCCACCAGCAACTCGAGGTTGTCCTCGAGCGGCGCCTGCGGTGTGATGGAAATCTTAGGCTGTGCGGCCACCACTCGGCAAGTGTTTCCGCCGATTCCCAATAACAGGTTGATCCAATGAACCCCGCCTTCCAGCAGCGCCCCGCCTCCCATCATCTCCGCGTCGGCTCGCCAGCCCTGGGTGCGCCTGCGACCCGTCTTGTTCAATTCGATGATGACCGGCTCGCCGATGTCTCCGATCTCGATGTGATGACGGAGAACTCTGACCAGTGGCTTGAAGTGATAGTTTTCGGCAACCATGCAGGACACACCGGCTTGAAGTACCGTTCTCTCGATTTCCGCCAGTTCCTCCATGCTCCTCGTTACCGGCTTCTCGATCAGCATTGGTTTGCCGTGTTGCGCGGCAAGACGTGCTTGATCCACGTGGAGCGCGTGCGGAGTGCAGATGAACACCGCGTCTACCTCCGGCGAAGCGCAAGCCTCTTCATAGCTACCAAACGCACGCACGCCATTGAACTTGCGACGATAGGATTCTGCCTTGTGCAACGACCTGCTGGCGTAGGAAAGCCTGACTCGGGAACGGAGCGTCCGGGCGACGCGACTATGAAGTCTGGCTACCGACCCACACCCGAGAATGCAGAGTTTGACCTGGCTCACTTGGCATTGGCGTTAGTGATGACGTCCCAGTGCTCCGCGATGTGAGTACCAACGCGCAGCCCTTGGGCTGCGATTGTAAGGCTCGGATTGACCCCGCCAGAGGTGGGCATGAAACTGGAGTCGACCACGAAGAGATTCGGGATTCCGAAAAAGTTGCAGTTAGGGTCCAGCACCGCTTCCTTGGGATCTGATCCCATGCGGCACGTGCCCATCGCGTGTGAAAAGGTAGTGACGGGGAGACGTACCCAAGCAAATGCACCTGCCTTGCGCTGCAATTTCACGGCTTTCTTGTACAACCAGCCCCGTCTTCGTGTGTCATCTTTATGATTGTGGTACCGGACTCTTGCAATGGGTTGTCCGTATTGATCGCGGTCGGTGGTGTGTAAGGACACGTGGTTTTCAAACCGTGGCATGTCTTCGGCAATGCACATCAGGAAGATGTTAAACTTGCTACTCACGGGCCCAACCACGTTGATGGGGAATGGTGTCGTCTGCATGAACTCCGGGGGTGGTACTTGGAGACCCTGGATCATTCCCCACGGTTCGGCGGGCTTGCCATTGTTGGCGTCACCGAAGTAGTAGTCCGTTATGGCAATTTGTTTGTGGAACTGAAGCTCTGGGTTGGTTTTCGATCGGTAAAACCCCACGACAATGCCACTACAGTGGCGCATCAAGTAACGGCCAATTAACCGGCCGTTGGGACCCACATCTCCGAGACCCGACGCCAAGAGCAGGGCGGGTGACGCGATTGCCCCACCGCTAACCACCACCAGGTCCGAGTGTATGGTAGTGGCTTCGCTGGTTCTCAGGTCAACGCACTGTACTCCGGTTATCCGGCGCCCGGTGCGTACCAACTTGGTGACCATTTGGCGATCGCGTATCACCGCCCCGTGTTCTACCGCCTGTGGCAGGATTGTGAGCGAGATATCGTTCTTAGCGCCGATTTTGCACGGATATAGATCGCATGTCAGGCATTTAATGCACTTTGCCGAATTGCCGTTTCTGTTGTGATGCGTGCTACCATTGCCCTCGAAGTTGATGGCGAGCGGGATAGGGAAGGGACGTAATCCCAGCGCGGTGGCGGCGTCTGCCATCCGTTGTGCAGGCGAGGCGAACGGGGGTGGAGCGCCGCAGTAGTCGGAATCGCGTGGCGGCTCGTTGGGGTCGATCCCAGCTACACCCACAACGCCCAGCCTGCTTTCTGCTTCGTCGTAAAACGGAGCCAGATCATCATAGGTGATGGGCCAATCCACGAAGGCGCTGTCCGACGCCACGTGTGGGAAGCTA
>JAZGDW010000171.1:0-28109 GCA_036478295.1 Candidatus Krumholzibacteriia bacterium | reverse complement strand
CTCCTCGTTCATCACTACCCGAGTGCCATAAAGGCGTTCTACATGCAGCCGGACCCGGACAACGCCGACTACTGTCTGTCCGTCGACATGCTGGCGCCGGAGGGTTACGGCGAAGTGATCGGTGGCGGTGAGCGCATCAGCGATCTCGACCTGCTCGAGCGGCGGATAGAGGAGCACGACCTGCCCGCGGAGGCGTTCAAATGGTACACGGATCTGCGACGGTACGGGTCGGTGCCGCATTCGGGTTTCGGGCTCGGGCTCGAACGCACCGTGGCCTATATTTGCGGGATCAAGCACCTGCGAGAAGCCATCCCGTTTCCGAGACTGTTGAACCGCCTCAGTCCCTAGGGCAACGCGTAGCAATCTCCGGGGGAAACAAGAACATGCACGCAAAGCGCGACCTCGTCATACGAGGAGCCAGAGAGCACAATCTCAAGAACATCAGCCTGTCGCTGCCCCGCAACCGGTTCATCGTCATTACGGGGCTCAGTGGTTCGGGCAAGTCATCGCTCGCTTTCGATACGATCTATGCTGAGGGGCAGCGGCGCTACGTCGAGAGCCTGAGCGCCTACGCGCGCCAGTTCCTCGGCCAGATGGAGAAGCCCGATGTGGACCGCATCGAGGGCCTCTCCCCCGCCATTTCCATCGAACAGAAAACGATTTCGCGCAACCCG
Source organism: Candidatus Krumholzibacteriia bacterium (assembly GCA_036478295.1). GTDB lineage: Bacteria > Krumholzibacteriota > Krumholzibacteriia > WVZY01 > WVZY01 > JAZGDW01. Next base: position 27,435 of record JAZGDW010000171.1, on the reverse strand, counting down.
CGCTCGACCGTGGGTACCATGACGGAGATCTACGACTACCTGCGTCTCCTCTTCGCGCGCGTTGGAACACCCCACTGTCACAAGTGCGGTCGGGTGATTTCACAGCAGAGCGTTACCTCGATGGCCGAGAGGATCTGTGGACTGCCGGCTGGCAGCCGGGTGACCATCATGTCGCCCGTTATACGCGGTCGCAAGGGGGAGCATCGCCAGGTGTTCGCGAGAGTTCAGAAGGCGGGGTTCGTACGCGTTCGCGTCGACGGTGAGACCTGCGACATCGACGACCCTCCTGCCCTTAGCAAGCAAAAAAAACACGACATCGAGATCGTCGTGGATCGTCTGACCGTTTCCGCCAAGAACAAGAAACGCATCACAGATTCTCTGGAAACCGCCGCCGGGTTTTCCGACGGCCTTGTACGGGTCCTGCTGCCGGGAAAAAAGGAAGTACTGTTCAGCCAGCATTTCGCCTGTCCGTACTGCAACGTCGGTTTCGGCGAGTTGTCGCCCAGGCTGTTTTCGTTCAACTCGCCTTACGGCGCCTGCGTGGAATGCAGCGGGCTGGGCACGCGCATGGAGTTCAACATGGAACTGCTCGTGCCCGACGCCACGAGGTCGCTCGGGGAAGGCGCGTTGGCGCCGCTCGGCAGGCTGCGTGGCGAGTGGGGCAAGTCGCAGCTCAAGGCGTTGGGCAAGAAGTACGGGTTCGATCTCGACGTGCCCTATGAGAAGCTCAGCAAACGGGCCACCGATGCCGTCCTGTACGGCTCGGACGAGGACATCGTCATCCAGTTGGATTTCGAAAAGGTAAAGGGAGACTACCGGTCCACGTACGAGGGACTGATCCCGTGGCTGCATCGCCGGTACCGGCAGACGAGTTCGGAAAGCGTCCGCAAGTGGATTCAATCCTACATGAGCACGGAGTCGTGCTCGGCATGCGGGGGCTCGCGTCTCAAGCCGGAGGGCCTGGCCGTACGGATTGCCGGTCACAACATCGCCGAAGTGTGCCGTTTGAGCATCAAGAGCGTGCGGACCTTCTTCGATAGTCTGATGTTCGAGGACAACCAGCAAATCGTCGCCGAAACTATCCTCAGAGAGATTTCGCAGCGTCTGAAGTTTCTCTACGACGTTGGCCTGGGGTACCTGTCGCTGGAGAGGAGCGCGACCACCCTGGCGGGTGGCGAGGCGCAGCGCCTGCGACTGGCTACGCAAATCGGTTCCCGGTTGATGGGGGTTCTCTACATCCTCGACGAACCCAGTATCGGCCTGCACCATCGTGACAATGGGCGGCTGATTCGGACGCTGAAGGAGTTGCGCGATCTCGGCAACACCGTGGTGGTGATCGAGCATGACCGCGACACGATCCTGGCCGCCGACCACATCGTTGATCTGGGCCCGGCCGCGGGGCTCCACGGCGGAGAGGTGGTAGCGCAGGGCAGCGTGGAAGACATCAAACGCTCGGAGAAGAGTCTTACCGGTAAATACCTACGGCTGGATGGGCCGCCGCGCCGCCCGGGCGGTGCGCGTACCGGCAACGGGAAGACACTGGTTATCGACGGTGCCTCGGAGAACAACCTCAAGGACATCGAAGTCTCGCTGCCGCTCGGCGTGTTCACGTGCGTCACCGGGGTCAGCGGATCGGGCAAGAGCACGCTCATCAACGACATCCTCTTTCGCGCTCTGCGAAGACATTTCTACAACAGCCACGTGTTTCCGGGCAGTCACCGCGCGATCCGGGGCGTCGAGCACGTCGACAAGGTCATCGATATCGACCAGTCACCCATCGGCAGGACGCCGCGTTCCAATCCCGCGACCTACACCGGCATGTTCACACCGATCCGTGATCTCTTCGCCCAGCTGGCCGAGAGCCGGGTACGAGGATACAAAGTGGGCCGCTTCAGCTTCAACGTCGCCGGAGGTCGCTGCGAACGGTGCCAGGGGGACGGGTTGATCAAGGTGGAGATGCACTTCCTGCCCGACGTCTACGTTAAGTGCGAAGTGTGCAAGGGCAGGCGCTACAATCAGGAAACGCTGGAAGTTACTTACAAGGGTCACAACATTTCCGAGGTGTTGAACCTGACCGTCGAGGAGGCGCTGGATCTTTTCGCGAACATTCCAGCGATCAGACGCAAATGTGAGACTCTTGAGTCCGTTGGCCTCGGATATATCCACCTCGGTCAACCGGCGACCACCCTCTCCGGCGGCGAAGCGCAGCGCGTCAAGCTGTCCGCGGAGCTTTCCAAACGTGGTACGGGCCAGACCCTGTACCTGCTCGACGAACCCACGACGGGGCTCCACCACGAGGACGTGCGCATGCTGCTCGACGTGCTCAATAAACTTGTGGATAAGGGGAATACGGTGGTTGTGATTGAGCACAACCCCGATGTAATATTGGCCTCAGACCATATCATTGACCTCGGGCCCGAAGGTGGGGATGAGGGTGGCGAAGTGGTCGCGGCGGGTACCCCTTCTGATATAATGCAGTGCGAGCGGTCGCACACCGGCGACATGCTAAGGTCCTTGGGTGGCGATGCGAACGGCGCCGCCAGGCCGAGGGGTATGAGTGCCGCTTGAGCCTAGGGTAGTGGCGTCGTGTTCGCCGGTGCGTACCGGACGCGAGGTGTCCCCGGGGAGTGTCGATGCGTGATCTGAAAGAGACGCCGTTCGCCGAAGTCCACCGGGCGCTCGGCGCGAAGATGGTGGGTTTCGCGGGCTACGCGATGCCCGTCGCGTATGGCAGTATCCTCGCGGAACACGCCGCAGTTCGTGAGCGTGCCGGTCTCTTCGATGTGAGCCATATGGGCGAGCTCGTGGTTACCGGTGACCGGGCGAAAGCGTTCGTCAACGAAGTGGTGACGAACGACACGACGAAACTCGCACCGGGGGATCTGCAGTACACGGTGATGTGCCGTGAGGACGGCACGGTGGTGGACGACCTGCTCGTATTTGTGCTCGACGAGGACCGCGTCATGCTCGTCGTCAACGCGGCGAATATCGAGAAAGATCTGGCCCACATACGCACGTTCGATATGAGCGGCGTCGAAATCACCGACCGGAGCGAGCACTACGCGCTAATCGCCGTGCAAGGGCCGAGAAGCGTCGAGATTCTCCGCTCATGCCCCGCGTTTGCGCCGGCCGAGCGACAGCTGGCCGATACGGCGTATTACCACGGATTCCGTTTTGTGAGCGAGGGCGGAGAGATCCTGATGTCGCGCACCGGTTACACCGGTGAACTCGGTTTTGAGATTTTTGTGCCTACTCCCCGCGCGGTTGCGCTGTGGAAAGAAATCATGAAGGTGGGAGGTGTGCACGGGATCGAACCCGTCGGACTGGGCGCGCGGGACACGCTTCGTTTCGAGGCCTCGTTCTGCCTCTATGGCCATGAGCTGGACGACAATACTACACCGCTCGAGGCTGGTCTGGGGTGGGTGGTCAAGCTGAAGAAGGAAAGTTTCCGCGGGTTGGCCTCGCTGCGCGAAGAAAAAAAGAGGGGCCCGCGCCGGAAACTGGTGGGCTTCGAGATTGAAGGACGCCGCATCGCTCGTCAGGGCTACGTGGTTCTTGGGGATGGTGACGAGATCGGCAGGGTGACTAGCGGCGGCTTTTCGCCGACGCTGCGGAAGAGCTTGTGCATGGCGCTGGTAGACCGGGTGAGCGCAGAAACGACGACCGAGTATCGCATCGATGTTCGTGGCAAGACGCTGCCGGCACGGATGACGGCGCTGCCATTTTATGAGAGCCGGGCGAAATAGCGCGACACTGTCCTGGCGGCAGCGCAGAACTGGCGTCTTTAGAGCAATTGAAAAGGAGCAATAGATGAATTTCGAGCGCGTGCGCTTTACCAAAGAGCACGAGTGGGTGCGGTTCGAGGAAGATTCGGATGTGGTGACGATCGGTATCACCGACTTTGCATCCAGCGAACTCGGGGATATCGTATTCGTTGAGTTGCCGGCGGTGGGTAGTGAAATAAAAGCCGGGGAGCAGATGGGCACCATTGAAGCGGTCAAGACCGTCGCCGATATTTTCGCTCCCGTGTCGGGCGTGGTCAAGCAAGCCAACGCCGAACTGGAGGACAACCCCGAAATGGTCAATCGAAGCCCGTACGAGGAAGGTTGGTTCTTGAAAGCGCAAATCGCCAACCCTGATGAACTCGAGCGATTGATGAAGCACGAGGAGTACCAGGAGATGGTTGGGAAGGAATAGGGATGCCGTACCTCTACCATACGGACGAAGACCGGCGAAGCATGCTGCAGGCGATGGGTCTCACATCGGAAGAAGAATTGTTCGACGGGATCCCCAGCAAGTACCGCATGAACGAGACCCTGCCGATCGGACCCGGCTTTAGCGAGTTCGAGACCATCCGGCACTTTGAAGCGTTGGCAGGCCGCAATAGCGCTGCGGGCGACATGGTGAGTTTTCTCGGTGGCGGGATTTACGATCATGTTGTTCCGTCGGCGGTCAATCATCTGAGCGCGCGCTCGGAGTTCTATACCGCTTACACCCCCTACCAGGCGGAAGTCAGTCAGGGCACTCTACAGGTTATTTTTGAATACCAAACCATGATCTCCCGGTTGACGGGCCTGCCGGTCGCGAACGCCTCGATGTACGACGCGGCGACGGCACTCGCCGAATCAGCCCTCATGGCCGCCAAGGCCACCGGCCGATCGAGACTTCTCTTTTCGGAGAACATCAACCCCCGTTACCAGCAGGTGCTGACCACGTACGTCACCCAGCAAGAACTGGAACTGACGCCGTTGCCGGCGACGGCCGACGGCGGCATCGACGACGCGGTCCTCCGCAAGTCGCTAGGTGACGACGTGGCCGGCGTTGTCGTGCAGACCCCGAACTATTTCGGTGTGCTGGAGTCACCTTGGCGTTACCGTGACGCAATCCGCGAAGCAGGCGCGCTGCTCGTGGTGGCGGTGGATCCTCTGTCGCTGGCGCTGTTCCAGCCCCCCGGCGAGTACGGCGCGGACATCGCCGTCGGAGAGGGGCAGGGTCTCGGCAACCACCCGAATTTCGGAGGCCCGCTGCTCGGTTTCATGGCCTGCGATCAAAAATACATCCGGAGCTTGCCCGGACGATTGGTAAGCGAGACGCGCGACATCGACGGCAAGCGGGCCTATACGTTGACCCTACAGACACGCGAGCAGCACATCCGACGCGGAAAGGCGACGTCGAACATCTGTACCAACCAGGGACTGGTGGCGTTGCGCTCGACGATTTACATGGCGCTGCTGGGAGAGACGGGATTCCATCAGCTGGGCGGAATCTGTCACGCAAAAGCGCACCGGTTGGCGTCGATGATTACATCCTGTGCGGGGTATTCACTCCGTTACCCCGGGCCGTTCTTTCGCGAATTCGTCGTCCGCTGCCCGGTGGACGCGCAGTTGATCGTGGACGACGCCCGCGCTTCGGGAATCCTGGCCGGTATCCCACTGGCAAAGTATTTCGGCGACGACTCGAGAAACGACCTGCTCATCGCGGTGACGGAGAAGCGAACCGAAGATGACTTTAACCGCCTCTGCGACCTGCTGAGGAAAACGTGAGGGCTTGCGAGATGTCGAAGACACTGTTCGAAATGAGTCGCAAAGGCCGGAGGGGGTTCCGATTTGCCGACGAGCCGGCCGCGGGCCCGGTAGACGTTGCCCGCGAATACCTGCGCAAGGCGCCCCCACGACTGCCCGAAGTCAGCGAGCCGGGCGTCGTACGCCATTTTACGGAACTCTCCGTACGCAACCACCACATCGACAAGAATCTGTATCCGCTGGGGAGCTGTACGATGAAGTACAACCCCAAAGTGAACGAAGACGTCGCGTCGATGAAGGGATTCGCAGGCCTGCACCCGGAACAGATGGGAACCGATGTGCAGGGTGCGCTGGAAGTCATCTACACGCTGGAGAAACAACTCTGCGGTATCGTCGGCATGGACGCTTTCTCGCTGAACACAGCGGCGGGGGCGCACGGTGAATTGGTGGGAATGATGATAGCGAAGAAGTATTTCCAGGACCGCGGTGAATCTCGCAGCAAAGTACTGGTGGCCGACTCAGCGCACGGCACCAATCCAGCCAGCGTACAAATGGTTGGATACCACGATCAAGCGGTGCCATCAGCGAAAGACGGTGAAGTCGACATGGACGTGCTGAATAGTTCACTCGACAAAGACACGGCCGTCCTCATGCTCACCGTGCCGAACACTCTGGGGATTTTCGAGAGCCGCATCGGTGAGATCCTCGAGCTGGCCCATGCCCGCGGTGCGTTATGCTACATGGACGGTGCCAACCTGAACGCCTTGCTCGGGTGGGCACGACCGGGGGACTTCGGTTTCGATATGATGCATGTCAACCTGCATAAGACCTTTTCCACTCCTCACGGTGGCGGTGGGCCGGGGTCGGGCCCGATTGGCGTAAAAGAATCTCTCGCCCGATTCCTGCCGGTCCCCAGGGTGCGTAAAGTGGGCAAACGTTTTCGGTTCGACGATGACAACCCGGACAGCGTCGGAGCCATCCACTCCTTCTACGGCAATTTCGGGATTTACCTGCGCGCGCTCTGTTACATAGTCCGCCACGGCGCGGAGGGATTGCGCCGCGTCGCGGCGACCGCGAACCTGAACGCCAACTACCTGGCGAGCGAGCTCGCGGAACTCTTTCCAATTCCGTATGGCAAGCGTTGCATGCACGAGTTCGTCGCCTCCGGTGAGTCCTTCCGGGCACACGGTGTGCGAACCCTGGACATCGCCAAGCGTCTTCTCGATTTCGGGTACCACGCGCCGACGATCTACTTTCCCATGGTGGTCCGGGAGGCGATCATGATCGAACCGACTGAAACGGAAAGCAAGGAAACACTCGATCACTTCGTCACCGTCATGAAACAGATCGCCCGCGAGGCGGTGGAGGATCCGGACCTGTTGAAGGGGGCGCCGTACAATACCCCGGTCCGGCGGTTGGACGAAGCGACGGCGAATCGAAAACCGATCCTCGCCGCGCCGTTGAACTGTCCCGAGGCATAGTCTGGCGGAGGCAAGGCAGGAACAGCGGTTCTCAGGCGAGTTCCGCAGGCGCGCAACCCAGCAATTCGTGGGCACGAAGTTCGTGCGCCGAGGACTGTCTGAGCCGGAGAACCGCTGTTCCTGCCTTGCCTCGGTAGCCACCGCGCCTGGTCGACACGTCGAAGCGGGAGCACGCTATGATCCGATTTCTCCTTCGTCGCACTGTCCACGCGGCCATTCTTGTATTCATCACCCTGACCGCCACGTTCTTCATCATTCGTCTTGCCCCCGGCGATCCGCTGGGCCGCTACTACAGCCCCGACATCGACCCCGCAGCGATGGAGACCGTGCGGCGCCAGCTGGGGCTTGATCGGCCGCTTCCCGTGCAGTACGCGAAGACCCTGCAGAGCTTCATCCGCGGAGATTTCGGTATCAGCATCCACCAGCGCCGGCCGGTGGCGCAGATACTGAAGGAAACCATTCCGCGCACGCTGCAGCTCACCGGCATTGCGCTCCTGCTGCAGATTGTCCTGGGTATGGGACTGGGAATGCTCTCCGCCATGCGGCGCGAAAGCTCGCTGGATCGCTCCGCCTCGGTCGTATTTCTCGTGTTGTATTCGCTGCCGTCGTTCTACCTGGCGTTTTTGCTCGTCTCCGTTTTTGCGTTGAAACTGCAGTGGCTTCCCGCTGCAGGCATGTTTTCCGTTCATACGCCGACCACGCAGATGTTTGCCGATCGCCTCCGTCACATGATCCTGCCGGTGACGGTTCTTGCAGTGGGCAGCGCGGCCGCGCTGGCACGCTACGCGCGGGGCAGTCTTCTCGACCAGCTCCACGAGGAATACATCCGCACGGCTCGGGCCAAGGGTCTTTCGGAAGGACGGATACTGTGGCGGCACGCACTCAAGAACGCGGCGCCGCAGCTGTTCACCGTCATTGGTTTGAGTGTCCCTTTTCTCCTGGCGGGGGCCGTTGTGATAGAAAAGATCTTCGGCTGGCCGGGAATGGGTGCGTTGATGGTGGACGCCATCTTTACGCGCGATTATCCCGTGGTTCTGGCCGCCAACTTTGTCGCGGCGGTGATGGTAATCCTGGGCAACCTCCTCGCGGATATTTCCTATCTGTGGGTCGACCCGCGGATGAGGATGTCGAGGGGCGAGCCGCGGGCGGGATAGAATCGAGGCTGGAGCGATGTCCGAGAGTTCTAAAAGAAAGTGGCTGCGATTCGTTCCCGGTGCAGAGTGGGGCCGGGCGGGCGGGTTGTTTTTCTTCCTCTATATGGCCGTTTGCCTGGTGAGGCTGCCGGTGCTCCTCGACCTGGCGGCATCGCCCCTGGTCGAGAACCGACTCGGCGCGCTCATCATTATGATCGGCGCGGTGTTGCTTTATGTGGCTGCCGTGTTCCCCGCACTTCTCCGTCGTGAACCCGACCGCAGGCGGCTCGCCGCCTGGAAGGGTCGTTTTCGAACGAATCGCCTCGCCGTCGTGGGTCTGTGGTTTTTTCTGGCGGCCCTGGTTCTGTCACTCTTGTCACCGATTATCGCGCCCTACGACCCCGCGGCACAGCACGACCCCGCGCTCAACCGTTACCAGGCTCCGTCGCTGCAGCACCCTATGGGCACGGACAAGTTCGGCCGCGACCTTTTCAGCCGTGTCTTGTACGGCTCGCGGGTATCGCTGACCGTGTCGGTCGCCGCCGTCGTCTTCGCCTCCTTCCTCGGTCTGTTTTTCGGTGCCTTTTCGGGGTATTTCGGTGGGTGGGTGGATGATGTCGCCATGCGCGTGGTCGACGGGCTGCTCGCGTTTCCAAGACTGTTGCTGATGCTTACCCTGCTCGCGTTTTTCGCCCATGCGCTGTGGGTGGTGGTGGCGCTGCTTGCCGCCACAGGATGGATGGGAATCGCCCGCCTGGTGCGAGCCGAAGTGCTGTCGTTGAAAAAGAGGGATTTCGTTCAGGCGGCGCACGCCTCGGGAGCGGGGCGCCTGCGGGTGGTCTTGAAACATCTCCTCCCCAATACGGCGGGTCCGGTCGTGGTGGCGGCGACCCTGCGTGTGGGAACGATAATACTGCTCGAATCCTACCTGTCGTTCCTGGGTCTCGGCGTGCAGCCGCCGACACCGAGCTGGGGAAGCATGGTCTTCGAGGGCCGCGACGTTCTCTTGTCCGCCTGGTGGGTATCGGCGTTCCCGGGGTTGGCGCTGGTCCTGGCGGTGGTCGCGTGCAACCTGCTGGGCGACGGGCTGCGGGACGCGATGGACGTCAAGCGCGCGTGAGGGGCCGTGTTCTGATTTGGCTTGATCGAATCTCCGCCTTGCGCCTAAATTCGCCTTGAGTGTCGATGGAAACGCTTCTTGAAATCAAAGACCTTAGCTGCAGCTTTCGGACCGAGGAGGGAGTGGCGCGGGTGGTGGACCGCACCAGTTTCTCGGTACGGCCCGGGGAGACCCTCGGGCTGGTCGGGGAGAGCGGCTGTGGCAAGACGGTCACCGCGCTCGCTATCATGCGCCTCATCCAGATGCCGCCGGGGAGGATCGACGGTGGGGAGATCCTCTACAAGGGACGCAACCTGCTCGGTCTGTCCGAATCCGACATGCGCAAGGTGCGGGGCAACGAGATCTCCATGATCTTCCAGGAGCCGATGACCACTCTCAACCCTGTGTTTACCTGCGGCTACCAGATCCAGGAAGCGGTGCTGCTACACCAGGGCGTGGGCAAGAAAGAATCCCTGGAGCGCACCGTGGAGATGCTCGGCCTGGTGGGCATTCCCGACCCCAGGCAGTGCGCGAAGTCGTATCCCCATCAGTTGAGTGGTGGCATGCGACAGCGGGTGATGATCGCCATGGCGCTGTCCTGCCATCCGAGTCTCCTGATCGCAGACGAGCCCACGACGGCGCTCGACGTCACGATCCAGGCTCAGATACTCGAACTCCTCCAGTCGCTCCAGGAACGGTTCAACATGGCGGTCTTGATGATTACGCACGACCTCGGCGTCATCGCAGAAACCGCCCGGCGCGTCGTCGTCATGTACGCCGGCCAGGTCGTGGAAGAGGCGGAGGTCGGTGACCTGTTCCATCGTCCCCGTCACCCGTACACCATCGGCCTGCAGGAGTCGATTCCTCGTCTGGTTCATCGCGGTCGCGAACTTAGTGTCATACCCGGCAGGTTGCCGGATCCTTTTCACCTGCCGCCTGGGTGCAGGTTTTCGGACCGCTGCCCGCATGCGGAAGCGCGCTGTACGGAAGGCGACATCGAGATGCGTGACGGGGCACCGGGCCACCGGGTCCGCTGCTGGAAGGACGTCGCGCGAACGGAAATCGTGGAATGATATGACACCATCCCCTGAATCCAACGGTACGCTGTTATCCGTGCGGGACCTGCGGAAATATTTTCCCATCCGCAAGGGGTTCTTCTCGCGGGTGGTCGGCCACACCAAAGCGGTCGACGGTGTCAGCTTCGAGGTGAGCCGGGGTGAAGTCCTGAGCCTGGTGGGCGAGTCCGGGTGCGGCAAGACCACCCTGGCCAGGACCATCCTGCGCCTCATCGAACCCAGCGGTGGCGAAGTGTTCTTTGATGACATCCCCGTGTTTTCGTTGAACGGCAAAGCGATGCGCAGGCTGCGGAAACGCCTCCAAATTATCTTTCAGGATCCCTATGGCTCGCTCAACCCGCGGCTGACGGTGGGCAGCATGATCGCCGAGGCGATCAAGATCCACAAACTGGCCTCCGGGGATGGTATCCGCAAGAGAGTAGCCGAGTTACTGGATCGAGTGGGCATCCCGCCGGACCATATGAACCGGTATCCGCATGAGTTTTCCGGCGGGCAAAGACAGCGAATCGGTATCGCGAGGGCACTGGCGGTGGGTCCCGAGTTGATTATCGCCGACGAGCCGGTCAGCGCCCTGGACGTGTCGATTCAGGCTCAGATCCTCAACCTGCTCAAGGAGTTGCAGCGTGATCTCGGGCTGGCCTTCTTGTTCATCGCTCACGACCTTGGGGTCGTCGAATACATTAGCGACCGTGTCGCCGTGATGTACCTGGGCAAGATCGTGGAGACTGCCGACGCGGCCCGGCTCTACGAGGAGGCTAAACACCCTTATACACAAGCGCTTATAAGCGCGATCCCGAGTCTGGACCCGGGGCGCAAGAGCGAGCGCATCGTCCTTTCCGGGGACGTTCCCAGCCCGGCGCAGGTACCCTCGGGGTGCCCGTTTCACCCGCGCTGCCCCCATGTGATGGACGTGTGCCGGAACCAGGTACCCGCGATGCGTGAGGTCGGACCCGGGCACAGTACGAGCTGCTGGCTGTACGAGGATGAGGCGGGGGCCCCTCTCCGGGGACCGCCGGCGGTTGAGCGGAGGGCGGCGTTGTAACGCCGAGGAACCCTTCAGGGCGGGCTGGGGGTCACCGGGCACGATTATTTCGTTGACACGCGTCGGGCTGTAAAATATATTTTTACAGGAAGTCAGCAGTATTGCCAATCCTGCCCAAGGTATGTTATCGTAACCCCCACCTGCTTTACCGGGGCAGAACGTCACCTGTTCCTAGAGTCGTCCCCACGCGATATATCGTGCAGTTACGCCATCGAAAGGGGTGAATGTATGTTTGGAAACGCAAGGGTGAGAATGCCTTTCGTCGGTGCCTTGCTCGCATTCGCGCTTCTGTGTGTTTCAAGCCCCACTCTCCTGCAAGCCCAGGGTACCGGCCGGATTACCGGCAGGGTAATCGATAAGAAGACCAAGAAGCCTCTCGGTTTCGCCAACGTGATCATCGTCGGCACCAACAAGGGTGCGATGAGTCTCGACGACGGCAAGTTCGCGGTTGAGGGCGTGCCGGTGGGCACCTACACCGTTAAGGCGATGATGATGGGTTACAAGACGGTCGAGTTGGCCAGGATCGCCGTCAACGCTAACCGGGCGACTGAGGTAACCTTTACCCTGGTAGAAACGATTGTCGCGGAGACCCAGGTCATCGAGGTCACCGGCGAACGCAAGATGATCGACGTTACGTCGTCCGATGTACGCTCATCCGTGACCGACGAGCAAATGTTGGATATGCCGGTCGATAGCGCCATCGAGGCCATCGCGCTCAAGACGGGAATCGTGAAAACCGGTGACGAGCTTCACGCCCGCGGCGGCCGGTCGGGAGAGATCCAGATGCAGATCGACGGCGTTCCGGTCGATGACCCGCTCGGTGGAGCCGCGATGGACGTCGGGCTCCTGGGAGTCTCCGGGTCCGACTTTATTGCCGGCGGTATGGACGCCGAGTACGGCAACGCCCAATCAGGTGTGATTAATATTAGCACCAAGGAAGGCGGCAACGTTTTTGGTGGCGAGTTTCGCTACATGACCGACGACTTCGGGCGCCAGGATAAGACGTTCACCAACTTCGACCGCGTAAGCCTGGGATTCGGCGGGCCGACCCCATGGAAGAGCGTGCGCTACTACGTATCCGCAGAGGGCACGTTTCTGGACGGGGAGAACGTTTCCATAGAGCAGAGGACGGAGCACAAGCTCACGAATTGGCTAAAGGCTCGTGATCGGATGAGTCACTCGCTGAACGTGCAGACGAAGCTCTCGTGGAACCATGCGCCGTTCAAAGTCACCGGCGAGGCGATCGTCCAGCGTTCCAGGCGCGAACTGTACCGGCACAACTGGAACCTCCAGGGTTCCGTACAGAAGGTCTATTACTTCCAGCGCCTGATCCCGACCGGTACGGGTCAGGACGTTTTCTCCTTCGGTGGTATCTCGGTTCAGTTCGAGGGACCGTGGCTCGACGCCGTGAACGATCCAGCCAAGCAACCCAACCCGAGAACGGTCGAGGTCGTGCAGATCGTACGCGACCCGGACGGGATTGCGACCGAACGCAAGTTCTTCAACTTCCGGGCGATCGATGTCAACGGCCAGACGATCCTGTGGGACGAGGCGCTCGTGGACGCCGGCGGTCAGCCAACGGGGGGACGCCGGTCGTGGATTCTCTTCGAGGGATTCCAGTTCCCGTTCAGCGATTTCCGGGCGACGCCGGCCGGAGATGCGTCCGATTCCTCGTTCGTCTTCTTCAATTCGGCATCGCGAACACCGGAAATCGAGAATCAAAACCTGCAGCTCAAGCTGTCTTTCAATCATAACATTGCGGATGATATCCTTTATTCCGTTAACTTTAGCCGCCTGGCATTCAACCGGACCCAGACCGTTAACGGCAAAGCGCCCGGGCAGTTCACTTCGGCGGGCCTGCCGACGCAGCTGCCGTCGGGTACCTTCTTGCAGGGAGGTGTCAGTCAGGCGACATGGTACACGGATCCCGACTTTCCATATTTCGTCACCGCGTATGACTCGCCGTTCTTCGAGGACCGGCAAACGGTGCAGTACCTGATCAAGGGAGACCTGACGTCCGAGCGGGTAAAAGGTCACCGGATGAAGGCCGGGGTGCAGTTCATCTACAATGACCTCAATCAGGAGACACGCGTGTTCCCGGCGCAAACCCGGGAGAACCCGTCAGAGGGCACCTCGCAGCAGGGCCGGAACGTCAACTTGTTCCACAACTTCAACCCCGAGGGTGCCGTCTACGCGCAGGACAAGTGGGAATACGAAGGGATGGTCGTGAATGCGGGGGTCCGGTGGGAGTTCTTCTCGACGGGAAACAACGACGAGAGCCTGATCAATAACGTGGAAATCCCCAAAGAGGTCCAAACGTTCAAGCAAAACGTGTCGCCGAGACTCGGAATCGCGTTTCCGATCACCGACCGCGACAAATTCTTTTTCCATTACGGCCGGTTCACCCAGTGGCCGAGCCGCACCTTTCTCTTCGCGACCCAGGACGCCATCGGATCGATCGGGACTCTGGGCAACCCGGACCTGGGACCTGAGCTGACAATTTCGTACCAGGCGGGTATTTCGCACCAGTTCAGCGAGGATGTGGCGGGCAACTTCGTGGTCTTCAGCAAGGATATCTACGGATTGATATCGTCGACCCTCGTCACCGACGACTCGACGGGTATCCAGAGCACGCGGTTTATCAATAAGACCTACGCGAGTTCCAGAGGATTGGAGCTCTCGCTGGAGAAACGGTTGTCACGCCGCTTCGGGTTCGAGGCCTACTACACGTATTCGTTCGCCGATGGCGTGTCCAGCGACTCGGACTTTGGCCGCTCGGCGCAAGGCCTGACTCACCTGCCGACGGATGAGCGTCCCCTGGACTGGGATCAACGGCATACGTTCAACGTGACGCTGCGCATGCGGGAGCGCAACAACTGGGGCGCGACCGCGATCTACCAGTTTGGCAGCGGGCTTCCGTGGACCCCGATAGACCGGTTCGCGCGCCTGCAGGATCCGCTGCAAGAAAACGCCAACCGTTTCGAGTCGTCGCACCGCGTAAGCATTCAGGGACGCAAGAAGTTCAACATCTACGGGCGTGATCTGACGCTCTTCTTCGAGGGGCGGAACCTGCTGGATGAGGATATTATACTGCCCGGCCAGGATGCACCGGGGGTCTTCCCCCAGATGGCAGTGGCTCAGATGGATGGAGGCTCATACCTTACCGAGACCGGCCGCTTCGGAGGTGCGTACCTGCAAGATATAGACGACGATGGACGTGATGATTTTGTGCCGGTCACCGACCCGACCGTGTTCGAGCAGCACCGGATCTGGCGGATCGGTTTTGGGTTTGAATTCTAAATGTTAACAGGTTGTGGACAATGAGAATCGAAAGTACGAGTGAATCCCCACGTGCGTCTTACGCGGGCAACGGAGTCTGAGGAGGTTTGACTGTGCGTTCCAAGTTCGGATTAGTCATTGTTTCGATTGTCGTGGCGTCTTTGCTGCCAGCTCAGTCGTTCGCAACGGAACCGTTCGCGAAGGTGGGCACGTTTGCGCTTCAGTTTCTGAAGATCGGCCCGTCCGCGCGTGCAACGGGCATGGGGGGTGCGTACACCGCACTCGCCAACGATGCATCGGCCGTCTACTGGAACCCGGCGGGCATCGTCGAGGTGACCAACACGGCCGTGGCGCTGGAACATGTGTTCTGGCCCGCCGACGTGTCCCTGGACTTCGCGGCAGCCATATTTACCGTACCGTTCGCGCCGGGCACCTGGGGTGTTTCTGCGCGCGCGTTGTCGATCGATCCACAGACGGAGCGCACGATCTTTCTGCCCAACGGGACCGGTCGCGAGTTCGACGCGGGCGACATGTCTTTTGGGCTGTCCTATGCCCAGTTCTTCACGGACAAGTTCTCGGCCGGTGGCACAGTGCATTTCATTCACTCGGGTCTTGCCGAGAAGAGTGTCAATACCTACGCGGTCGATTTCGGCTTGATCTACCGAATCGGGTTCAGGGGTATGAGGCTGGGCATGATGATCCAGAGTCTGGGCGGCAAGGTGGATTACGACAGCCGTGAGTCGAAAATACCCACGCTGTTCAAAATCGGCGTCTCGGTGGCTGCATACCAGCGAGGTGTGCACAGTTTGAGCACGGTCGGGGAATTCGCCCACCCGTCGGACAACACGGAAAGGGTCAACGTGGGTGGTGAGTACTCCTTTAACCAGTTCTTCTATCTCCGCGGTGGCTACAACGTCGATTACGACGCCGCCGGCGCGGCCGCCGGTTTCGGGCTCCGGTTCGATACCACACAGACCTCCGACCTGAACTTCGACTACGCGTGGGAAGACCTTGGTTTCCTGGGGAATTCCCACAGGTTTAGCCTCGGGTTCAGCTATTAAGCCCGGGCCGGGTATCGACAGATGTTTCGAGCAATGGGCACCCGGCGGGTGCCCGTTGTAATTTTGGGGAGAATCAATGAACCGTACCTGTGCTGTCATATTGCTTGCCCTACTAGCTGTGGTGACGTCCCGGGCGAGTGCTGGTGAGGGAGTGGGTAAGGGCGACTTCGACTTTTATCTAGACACGGCAGGATTCCGCATGGAGGACGGTTCGACCCTCGAGGAAGTCTATCTCCGCATTCCGAATGCTCAGGTGCGCTTCAAACAGGTCGACGGCCGACTGCAGGCAAGGGCGCGCATCTCGTTTCGCGTGCGGGACGCGAGCCGGCAAACGGTGCTGAAGGAAAGCGCCGAGTTCAAAATGTACGCGGACAGCGAAAACCACGCGCGGGACCCGCTACGGTTCCAGACGCTGATCAAGAAATTCAAGTTCGCGCCGGGCAGCTACGACATCTCGTGTGCCGTGGAGGACCTGAATGCCCCCAAGATGACTGTTCTCGGTATGGTAAAGGGCCAGCTGAGGAAATCGCTCGTGGATCGCGTTCCTATCGAGGTGCCGGACTTCACGGGGGAGACGATGGCGCTGAGTGACGCGAAGTTCGTTTGGAGGACCGAGAAGCTCACTGGCGGCAGCGTGATCCACCATCCCAACCCGTCCCGGTTATACGGGCTGCACCGCGATTCTTTGCAGGTTTATTTCGAGGCGTACGTACCGGCGGAAATCGCGCAACGGGGAAATCTGAAACTCGAAACGCACATCCTGAACGAGCAAGGTGATGTCGTCACCCAGTCGTCCGCCCGGGTTTCCCAAGCGGCCACCGACCCGGGGACGGGGATCATTACCTACCGCGTGGTCATCAACGAGGACCTCAACCGTTTTCCCGCGGGTAGGTATGCGCTCTACCTCAACGCTGGTCTGGAGGATCAGCTGCTGGTGCGCGTTGTTGCGGGCCGCTTCAACGTCGCGTGGGACATGAAAACGTGGGAGACGTCCAGGCGTAATCTCATCGCGGAAGCGCGTTTTCTCCTGGAAGCGGACGATTTTGAAGACTTTGCGTCGAAGAGCGTCGGCGAACAAGAAAGGACCCTGCAGGCGATGTGGAAAGAGGCCGACCCCGACCCGCTGACCGGTGTCAACGAGGCGTACGAAGAGTTTCAGGAACGCCTGGAGTACGTCAACGCCAGATTCACGGACTACCAGCTCGGCATCTTTACGGACCGGGGACTGATCTACCTGAAACTCGGCCCCCCGGATGAGATCATCATGGACGTCATGCCGCTCAACCGCGAATCGGTGTCCGACGCGCTAGAAAAGGTCGGAGATAAGTTTCACGTGGTCAACTTCAGCAACACCGGCGGCCGCATCGATTACGCGAGACCCAGCCGCAACATCGTGATCGACCCGCGACGTCTGGGGAACGTGGGTGAAGGCGGCGACGTGGCCTACCCGTACGAGTTGTGGGTGTACAACGGTCAGGGCAAACCCCTTCTCAAAAGGGACGTGTCACTCGAGCAGGATATCGGCCAGCGGTTTATTTTCGTTGACAGGGAAGGATACGGGAGGTATAAATTGGAAAGTAGCTCGTCGCTGTCGAATAAGTAACGAAGTTTCATCAGGTTAGCTGACCTCACCACCACGCTGGCAGGACCCCACCGATTTCCATTTTTGATTGACACTTCGTGCGGCGTCACTTATAGTCTACGGATACTTAACCATATGTTGGGTCTATCGTTAGCGAAACATTTCGGCGACAATCATTCCCTAAACATCCACCTATTATGGCAAAGGAGTTCTTTGCGATGTACACGAGTTCATTTGTGAAGAGGACGCTCTCGCTGGTTGCGTTTGTACTGCTGCTTGTGACCTTAGGCACAACCGCGCCGGCTCAAGAGGGTGCCGAGGGAGCGGACACTACGGTAGCAGCGACGGGCATTCTCGTTACCGATTCGCTCGCAATGGCTCCGAACGACTCCGTGGCGATCGCTACGGAGATCCAGGCCATCATCAAGAAAGAACAGAGCGGTTTTGTCTATCGGGTGAAACAGAGCGGTATTGGCCAGAATTATGTAAAGGGTGGGTTGTTTATGTATCCGCTCCTGCTCTGTTCCATCATCGGCCTGGTGTTCATCATCGAACGCCTGTGGACGCTGTCGAGGGCGCGGACCAACGTACGCAGTCTCATGGGGCGCACGATCCGCTCTCTGCGCCAAGCTGGCGTGCAGGGCGCTCTCTCCGAGTGTGAGAAAACGCGGGGACCCATCGCCGCCATTCTTCACTCCGGTCTCATGCGGGCCGGCCACGGACCTGAAGCGGTGGAGAAAGCCATCGAGACCGCCGGTACCATCGAGATGTCCTTTCTGGAGAGAGGACTGGTCGCGATCGCCACGGTGGGTAACGTGGCGCCGCTCCTCGGGTTCCTCGGCACGGTGTCCGGTATGATCAGCGCTTTCGCAGCGATCGCGCAGGCGGAGCAGGTCAGCGCCAAACTGGTGGCCAAGGGTATTCAGGAGGCGCTCATTACGACGGCGACGGGACTGATCGTCGCCATTCCGATGAATATCATGCACAACTATTTTGTCTCGCAGATCGACCGTTTCATCACCGAGATGGAGGAGGCCGCCGCGGAGCTGGTCAACGAGCTGGTCGAGATCGAGGCACGGAGCGAATAGCACATGAAGCACCACGCGCGAAAAAGAGCGTCAGGGGATATACCGGCAGCATCCATGTCGGATATTGCGTTTCTGCTGCTGATCTTCTTTCTCGTGACGACGATTTTTGCGCTGGAGGAAGGGATTCCCCTGGTGCTTCCCGGAAAACAGTCGACAAACGTCAAGGTGAAGCGCAAGAACATACTCGTCGTTCAGGCGCACGCGAACGGTGCCATCACGGTGGATGACGAGCAGGTCAGCCTCGCCGGTGTGCGCCCGCGCATCGAGCGCAGGCTCGCCGAGAACGCCAAGCTCATCGTCGTCATCGAGACCCATCCCGACAGCGAGTACGGTATCATGGTCGATATCCTCGACGAGCTGCGCCTGGCAAACGCGCGGCGAATATCGTTGAAAACCATGAAAATCTAGGATCCCAGCCATGAGATTCAAACGAGAGTCAAAAATCGAAAACAACGTGCCGACGTCCTCCATGGCGGATATCGCGTTCCTGCTGTTGATTTTCTTCATGGTGACCACTATTTTCAAGATGGAGGACGGTCTGACCATCACGCTGCCGCGGGCGGAGACCGCGGCCAAGCAAAAGCGTGAACGGACCATGCGGGTGTGGATCGATGCAATAGGTAACATCGCGATCCAGGACAAGATCGTCCAGACGCCACAGATTGCGGACATCGTGACCAGCGCGCTGCGCGAAAACCCGCTGCTCATCGTCGCCTTCAACGCCGATCAGAGGACACCGAACGGAATCGTGTCCGAAGTGATGGAGCAGCTCAAGAGCGCGAACGCGGTGAGGGTATCCTTTACGGCGGACCCGGAAAAATCCGGAGGCTAGGCACGTGGCCATCGCGATACAGATAAGCGCGAACAAAGAGTTCAAGCAGAAATACTCGAAGTACGTCCGGAACGCGCTGTACGGGGCCGTCATTTTCCATGTTCTCCTCTTCGTGCTCTCGCCTCCCTTCACCTTCAAGCCGTACAGGCTGAACGAGGAAAGGTTCGAGGTTGTCGACATCCCGGACAATATCGAGATTCCTCCACCGCCAAAAGAAGTGGCCATGCCCCAGGTTCCCGTGGAGGCCGCGGACGACGAAGCCGATGAATCCGAGGATCTGCCGGAGACGAGCTTCGACACTTTCGACGACCTGCCCCCACCTCCGCCTCCCGGTGGAAGTGGAGGGGGCGTATTTCTTGCGTTCGACGAGCCGCCGCGGCTGACCCACTTCGAGGTTCCGGAGTATCCCGACCTGGCACGGGAGGCGGGTATCGAAGGGACGGTCCGTATCAAAGTTCTCGTTGCCGAGGATGGAAAGGTGCTTACAGCCGAGTTGATCAGCTCGGACGTCACTCCCGCCATGGTGAAATCCGCGCTAGCGGCGGCCAGGAGGTGCCGTTTCAGCCCGGCCAAACAGCGTACGACACCGGTCAAGGCGCACGTGATGATTCCGTTCATTTTCAGGCTGCATTAGAGCGCGCCGCGTGTCCGGCACCCCGCAAATCCGATTTTTTCTTCCTATTCCGGCCCCCCGAGGCCTATAATTGCAACCTGCCAAAGGGACTTTTCGTAATTTCCTCTGTAACTACCCTGGCTACTCGCTTTAACCAAATCTCCGGAAGGTGAGCATATGAAACGCGGTCTCTTGTATCTGACACTTGTTCTGGGTCTATTGGTTTTCTCGTCCACGGCGTTCGCGCAGGGGGATATCCTGTCCCTGGAGGACGCTGTCCGCATCGCCAAGGATAACTCGACCGTCGTCGGCATCGCGCGGGAGCGGTTGCAGTCGGCCCGTCAGAGCATCCTCAGCAACTACGGGCGGTTTCTGCCCAACGCAACGGTCAGCACGTACGCCGGGCGCACCTTCGTCGGACCGACTCAGTCGGTCGCCGTCGATGCCCAGGGTCGTCCGATCGACCAGACCGGTTTCGATTTCGAGTCCTATTCGTTCTCCATCAATTCGAACATGAACCTGTTCGACTGGGGCGTGAACGTCAAGTCGCTGAGCAGTTCGAAGCGCTCAGCGGAGGCCGCGGGGTACGACCTGGCCTACCAGGGGGACAACGTGACGGCTCTGGTCATCCGCGAATACTACAACTCCGTGAGAACAAAGAACCTGACGGCGGTGCAGGAAGAGAGCGTGGCCGCGGCCCGGCGCAACCTCGAGCAGGTGGAGGCGTTTTTCAGGATCGGCTCCAATACCCGTGCAGACGTTCTCCAGGCCAAGGTGCGCCTCGGCAACACGCAGCTGATGCTCATCACGGCGAAGAACAACGAGGAGATCGCCCGCGCGACACTGGCGTCGCGTCTGAACTTCGGCCTGGGCCGGGCCTTCGAGGTGTCGGACACGATCAAAATACGCAAGGTGACCCCGCAATTCGAAAGCGAGGTCGAGTACATGCTCGTCCACCGCTCGGACCTCCTGGCCAGTCGTCAGCGGGTGAGGGCGGCGGACGCCAACGCGGCCGCGGCGCGTAACAGCCGCTGGCCCACACTCGCGGCGACGATGTCCTACGGCTGGAACGATCGCAGGTACCCTGACAACTCAAACTTCTTCAAGAACGATTATTCATGGAATGTCGGTGTCGTGTTGAATTATAATATCTTCGACCGTTTCGCCACCAAGTCGACGATACTCGACGCGCAGGCGCAGGGCCGCATCGCGGAGTACAACCTCCAGCAGGCCAAGCTGGACGCCATTCTCGAGACCAAGACCATCTTTCTGGGACTGAGGGAGGCGGACGAACGGATGAGGGTGTCCGGCGAGACGGTCGAACAGGCCAAGGAGAACCTGCGGCTGGCGGAGGAGCGCTACCGCGTGGGGGCCGGAACCATACTCGAAACCATCGAGGCGGGCGTTTCGCTTACGGAGGCGCAGTCTTCACTGATCGAGGCCCGGATCGACTACCTCATCTCGAAGGCGGACTTGCTAAGAGCGACCGGTCGCCCTGTAACTACCGACTAACCAGAAAGCCCGCGGCATGGGTGGATGCGCGGCGTTCGTCGAGGTTATGCTGATACGCATGCGGGCAATCTGCAAGTTCTTCAACATGGGCACCCAGACCATCCGCGCGGTCGACGGCGTCGATCTCGAGATCGAGAGCAACGACTATGTGGCGCTGATGGGTCCTTCCGGTTCGGGCAAGACCACGTTCATGAACATCATCGGCTGTCTCGACACCCCCACGTCGGGCACGTACGAGCTGAACGGTCGCGACGTCACTCAGCTGCAGGACAGCGAGCTCGCTCGTATCCGCAACCAAGAGGTCGGATTCGTTTTTCAGACCTTCAACCTGCTGCCCCGTTCGACGGCTTTCCGCAATGTCGAGCTGCCGTTGGTCTACGCCGGTGTCAGCGGCGCGCGGAGGCGCGAGCGCGTGTGGGAGGCGCTTCGCTCGGTGAGTCTGGAAGACCGGGCCGAGCACCGTCCCAGCGAGCTCTCGGGCGGGCAGCGGCAGCGCGTTGCGATCGCCCGTGCGCTGGTCAACAACCCCTCTATCCTCCTGGCCGACGAGCCGACGGGAAACCTCGACAGCAAGACCAGCGCCGAGATTATGGACGTGTTGACGGGACTGCACGAACAGGGCAACACGATTATCGTGGTCACCCACGAAGCTGAGATTTCCAAATATAGCCGGCGGATCGTACGTATGCTCGACGGGAAGGTCGATTCAGACACCCGCACGGGCAGCGCGCCGTAGTGATAGAGGAGGCTTCCGTGAAGAAAGGTCTGATCATCATCGCCGTTGTTGCCGTGATTGGACTACTCGTCGTGTTGAACCTGCGCAGGGAAGGCTCCAGGGTCGAGGTGCGCGTGTCCGAAGTAATAGAGCGGGATATCATCAAGTACGTTACCGCCTCCGGACGCATCCAACCCAAACGCCAGGTCGACGTCAGCGCTTCTGCCATCGGCAAGGTCACCAAACTTGCCGTCAAAGAAGGCGATCGTGTCCGAAAGGGCGATTTTCTGCTTCAGATCGACCCCACGGAGTACCAGTCGATGTTCGACCAGTTAGAAGCCTCCATTCGATCCGCCGAGGCCACGGTGGAAATGGAGCAGGCGAACTTGAGCAAGGTGAACTACGATCTCGAGCGGGTGGTAACCCTGCGCGAGCAGGAAGTAGTTTCTGAGCAGGAGCTCAGAACGGCGCGGCTGAATGTCGATATCGCGCGCGCAAAAAGCAAGTCGGCGCAAGAAACCCTGGCGCAGTACGAAGCGACCCTTCGCAAGGCGGCGCACGATCTGAAGCAAGTAAGGATAACGGCCGATATCTCCGGTGTGATCACCGCGCTGAACGTCGAGGAAGGCGAGAACGCCATCATGGGGACGCTGAACAACCCGGGAACGGTGCTTCTCACGGTCGCCGACCTGTCTGAAATAGAGGCCGAGGTAGAAGTCGACGAGACCGAGGTCGTGTCGATTCAGGTGGGTCAGGAGGCGATCATCACGCTCGACGCCTATCCGGACACCTCGTTCAGCGGCACGGTCACGGAAGTGGGAAACAGCGCCATTCGCACACAGGTGGGGTTGGGGCAGTCGTCCGTTGATTTCAAAGTCGTGGTGACGCTGAGCGACCGCATCCCCAACGTCCGTCCGGGCTTGTCCGCAAGCGCAAAAATCAAGGTCGCCGAAAAAAACGCCGTGGTCTCGATCCCGATTCAATGCCTGACGGTCAGGAAGCGAAGCGAAATGGAGAACGCCGCAGACTCGACAGACGTGGATGCGGGGGGCGAGAAGAACGAAGAGCTGGAGGGAGTCTTCGTTGTGGCCTCCGGCACCGCCCGTTACCGGCCGGTGACGATCGGTATCGCGGGCAGCAACTATTTCCAGGTGACCAAAGGACTGCAGATCGGTGAACTTGTGGTCAGTGGTCCCTTCAAAGCCATCAACGAACTTCACGACGGGGATCCGGTCAAGACGGAGAAAGACTCCGCCTCGGACGAGTGACGCATGCGGCTCCTTGTCGAGGGCATAAGAATCGCAGCCACGGCGCTCGCCGGCAACAAGCTGCGAACGGTTCTTACCCTCCTCGGTAACATCGTGGGCATCATGTCCGTCATCACGGTCGCTTCTCTGCTGAGAGGCATCGACAGGTACGCCCGCGAGAAGGTCGCCCAGGAAGGCAGTAATGTCTTCAAGGTCCAGAGATTCAACCACCTGGAAGCCATCACCGACTTCGACGGTTTTCTGAAGGCAATCCGGCACAACCCCCCGATAAGGCGCATAGACGTGAAGGTGCTTCGAGGCGAGCTTCACACTCCGCAGTACGTCAGTGCGGCCGTTTCGGGCAACCTTGCGGTCAGTTTGGGCGACCAGACGCTCCGCAACATCCAAGTCAAGGGACAGGATGAGTATTACCCGTTTCTGGACAATGTCGACCTTTCCGCCGGCCGGCACTTGAACCGCATCGATGTGGCGACAAACTCCTCAGTGGCCGTGGTGGGGTGGGAGGTATATACCGGCCTGGTCGAACCAAGAGACCCCCTCGACGTGTTGATCAAACTGGGACGCCGGCACTTTCAGATTGTCGGTGTGGCGGAAAAGAAGGGCTCCGTACTCGGGCAGAGTCAGGACCGGTTCGTAATCGTGCCCATAGGCGCATACCAGAAAGTGTTCGGTGCCGAACAGTCGGTCGACATCCGCATCAAGACCGCCGATGTGGGCGACCTGCCCGAGGCAATGGAAGAGGCGCGCCTGGCAATGCGCACGCGGCATCACTTGCGTCCAGCGCAGGACGACGATTTCTTCCTGTCGTCCAGCGAACAGCTGGTCAATCTCTGGAAACAGATTAGCGGCGGGATCATGATGGCGCTCTACGTGTTGGTGAGTATGTCTTTGATAGTTGGCGGAATCGTGCTGATGAACACGATGCTGGTCGCGGTTACGGAACGGACAAACGAGATCGGTATCCGCAAGGCGCTCGGAGCGCGCCGTCGGGACATCGTATGGCAGTTCCTGGTGGAGTCGTCGACCCTGTCGTTTTTCGGCGGAGTCTTTGGAATGCTGATCGGGTTCCTGATCGCGCTCATCGTTTCCGTGCTAACCCCGATCCCGTATGCGATCGACGGCGTCATCGTGGTGCTGGCCTTTACAGTTACCATCGCGGTGGGGCTGGTTTTCGGGACGTACCCGGCGGTCCGCGCGTCGATGCTGAACCCGGTCGACGCCCTGCGCCACGAGCGCTAGTCGTGGAAGGGCGTCGTGCTTGACAAATCGTCTCCGGCCCACGCTCCGCAAGCGCTAGAGCGCGGGGGCGGCTGCGAGGTGGAACCTGCCGCTGGCAAACTGTTTCCGGCCCCGCGCGCCGCAAGCCTAGCGCTCCGGGGCGGCGCGGGGAGACAGGTGTTCTCATGCTCAGACAGTCCTCGGCGCACGAACCAGGTGCTCGTACCCAGTCGATTGCGCGCCTGCGGAACTCGCCTGAGAACACCTGTCTCCCCACGCCACCAACTGGGATAGGGAGAACGCCGGTACGAGGTGGGACTTGCCACTGGTAATTGTTGATGGGCCGTCGCCGCTTCGTCAAGCACGACGCCGGTTGAAACGTTGTGCCGGGGCGATCGCGGGTGGCAGCGAACGGGCGCCCGGCCGCGCGCAGCTTGCGAGCACGGACGGGCTGTTCGCTGACAGGACCCGCGAGTGACAAAAGATTGCCAAAGGATCAGTGACCAATGGCTAACAAGCACGTTTCGGCCAAGAACCTGTGGCGGGAAAACCTGGGTCAGGCACTGGCCATCATCCACGCGCACCGTATGCGCTCGGGCCTACTGATTCTGGGCGTTGCCATCGGTATCACCACCATCCTTGCGATGGTGACGGTCATGTCCGGCTTGGTCACAAAGATCAACAAGGATCTCGAATCGGCCAACCGTCCCTACATCTTCGTTACGCGTTTTGATTTCTTCGTGTCGGGTCGGAACGACGAGGAACTCATGCGGCGAAAGAAGCTCGAGCCTGGTGACGCGACGGCGCTGGACGCGCAATGTCCGGCGCTGGACAAGGTGTGCTATTTCATTACGTACGATGATCCGGCCGTCATCTACTACAAGGGTGAGCACACGGCGCCGCTCGAGCTCGACGGATCGGGCTATACGTTTCCGGAGATATTCTCGCTACCGATCGAGCATGGCAGGTCCTACACCCGGCTCGAAGAGCTACATCGCGAGAGGGTCGTGGTGCTCGGCTACGGACCGGCCGAGGATCTGTTCCCGCACGGGAACCCGATAGGTAAGTACGTCAACATCCTCGGTCAGCGCTATCGTGTGTTAGGGACGTTCGCCAACCGCGAGCATTTTATCGGGTCGATTTCCGACAATTTCGCGCTCATCCCGTACACGTCATACCACAAGGATTTTCAGAGGGATGATGACGACACATCGATCGCCGCCAACGTAAGTGAAGGATATACGCTCGAGGAGGCCCAGGAACAGATAACGCACGTGATGCGCGTCCGACGGCACGTACGACCCGGCGAAGAAAACAATTTTCATGTGACTTCCAGTACCGCCTTTCTGGAAATCATCGGTGGCGTCACGCTTGCGATCAGTTTCATTCTCGTTATCATTGCCTCGATCGGCTTGCTGGTCGGCGGCATTGGTGTGATGAACATCATGCTGATTTCGGTCGCGGAGCGCACGAGGGAGATCGGCATCCGCATGGCGCTGGGCGCCAACAAGAAGGACATCATACAGCAGTTCCTGATGGAATCGGCGACCCTGACAGGCATTGGGGGCCTGATCGGTACGGCGTTCGGCGTCGGCGCCGCGCTGCTGATCTCGAATCGTATCCATTTCCCGTTCCAGTTCTCGATCGGGTGGACGATTATCGCGGTGGTATTCTCCGCTCTCATTGGTATCATATTCGGGATTTATCCTGCCCGACGGGCCGCCCGCCTCAATCCCGTCGACGCCCTTCGCTACGAATAGAAGGGATAGGTCTTGCCCGCCGGACGAGCGGTATACTAGATTTACTAACCGGGGGATGCGCTGTGTATCGTATCGAAAAACGCTTTCGCGGCTGCTTTTTCTGGGCGCTTGCAGCGCTCACGGTGGTGGCCGGGCCGTCGGACTCGGCGGGATTCTCCCTCTATGCGCGCTCGCTCGTGATGGCCGATCGCCGGTCATCCGTCAAGGTCAGCGCCAGCATCCCCAATTCCGAACTCGTCTTTCTGCGCGTGGACGGCGCCTACCAGGCAAAGTACCGGGTGTACATCCGGGTCATAGAAGCCAAGCGCAAGAAGTTGGTGGATACGGCAGTTGTGAACGAGACCGTCATCGTCGACGATTACCAGCAAACCCGCTCGCACAAGCGTGCATCCAATCTTTCGCGAAGTTTCGAGCTCGCGCCGGGCGATTACGTTGTGCAATGCACGATCCAGATCAAGGCCACGCACCTGGTCTACAGCAAGGAAACAGAGGTGAACGTCCCCGACCTGGCTGAGGCTGGCGTGGGGTTGAGCAAGCCGAGGCTCTTCGCGGCGCCGATCGGTGATTACTACTCGGAAGACGTGTTGACACGGACTCGAAACGATTGGACGCTCGAGCAGAAAGAGTCCGGGAGTTTCGCCGAACTCGACAAACAACCGGCATTCGAGTTCGATGTTTACCTGGAGACAAGATTTGGCGATTCGGTAGCCTGCGACGTGGCCTACGAGATTATCGCCCAGGACAAGTCACAGGTTCTCTACGGCAAGAAAAAGGTCGTCCTGTCGGGCTCGGAAGATCGTTTCATCATACCGGTGAACGTGGACGACTGGGACCCGGGAGCTTACCGTTTTCATGTGAAGGTCGCGTTGCTCGATCCACCGCGCGCTACCACATCGATGCTCGATTTCGATCTTGGATTCACCCGTTCGATGCTCACACGACATTTCGAAAACACCCTGGAGGTGTTGTCGTTGATCGCCCGCCGGGGTGAGATCGAGGAACTAAAGGAGGCGAGCGCGAGCGAGCGCGGGCGGTTGTGGTTCGAGTTCTGGCAGCGACGCGATCCCTCGCCGGGCACCGAGGAAAACGAAGCGCTCGACGAGTACTTCCGGAAACTGGCCTATGTCGAGGAGCACTTTGCGAGCGCGGGGAGG
>JAZGDW010000170.1:0-3907 GCA_036478295.1 Candidatus Krumholzibacteriia bacterium | reverse complement strand
CCGCTGCGGGAGTGGCAAAAGACCCAACTCTTCGCCCGCCGGTGACACCGAACCGGGTGATGGCACTGCACGGTACAACGGTCCCGGAACGGTCACTGACACCAGACACGGCAACAGCACCGCACAGTTCAATGACAGCGCGTTACGCAGCGGTGCCACGATCGGGAACGCCCCGGTACCCGCGACACGTATCGAGCGCAAGCTTTACATTCAATTCCTCGCCAGTGAGGCATTTATGAAAAAGTACGAAGAGGCGCGCTCGCTCCTCTCGAATCGCCATGCCAATGCGTCCTTCGAGACGGTGTTCGAGTCTCTGATAGACGACTTTCTCGAGCGGCGCTCTCCCCAAAGGCGCCAGGAAAGACGACAGGCGGGGCGCAAGCGTCGCAGCGAGCGGAGCTCGACAAACCGATCGGCAACAACGAAAGTGACGCCAAAGAAGCGCACCGTAAAGATCGCTCTATCAAAACAAGACACCTCGACCGTACCAAACGCGACGGCAACTCCGCTCCAACAGGGAGCTTGTGAAAAAAGTGATTACTCCCGCAGCGGGAGTGGCAAAAGACCCAAGGCATCCCTGCATACACAGCAAAGATCCCGGCGCATTCCCGCCGCCGTGCGCGACAAAGTTTTCGTAAGAGACGGTGGGCGCTGCACCTATGTCGGTACCACTGGAACGCGCTGCGGCTCCACCCATCACCTGCATGTTGATCACGTCACACCGTTTGCGCGAGGCGGTCCGAGTGCCGCCGGCAACTTACGGCTTTTGTGCGCGGAGCACAACCGGCTGGCGGCGGAGAAATCCTTCGGGGCGGAACACATGAAACGTTTTCGACACAGGGAGTAGCGGATCCGCCCGCGGGACTACAACAGGGCAATAGAATATGATGCTGCAAACGCAGCCGGCGAAATATCCAGGAGGAGGGCGCGGTGATCGGCACCCTTCGCCGTGGTGCAGGGCACTTGACAGCACACTGTCACTACGACAGCATACTGTCACTCTGGTAGCATGCTGTCACTATGACAGTATACTGTCACTCTGGTAGTATGCTGTCATATTAAGATTACGAGAGATTCCAAACCCGCATCAGCGGGCCTCCACCCTGGGTGCTGCTGCCCTACTGGGTCGCGACCTCAGCCGGTACGTGCCTCGCGCGGGGCTGTTAGCGGTACGTGCCACGCTCGGGAGTGTCACGGTAACGCTCCGCACGTCACGGAGAAGTGATAACGTAGACGGCCGTTATTGGAGCTTCGCCGACACGAAGTCATGGTCGTACGTGGTTACTTCGAAACGGTTACCCCACGGGTCACAAAAATAGGTAGAAAAGGACATTTTGTGATCCACCGCCTGTGCCTTGGCGATCTCGTTTCCCTGGTCGTCGTAGAGCGGGCAGTCGGGCGCACGCCGCAAGAACTGCAGGAACCCTTCTCCATCCACCCGAAACGCAACCAGATGATGGCCGGCGGTCTCCCGTCGCCCCCGCGGATTCCCCCTGAAAAGAGCGAGGTTCGTATTGCCCGCATCGCTGCTAATAAAAAGGGGTCCCTTGCCGCTTACGGCAAAATGCTCGTACTCGCCGAGTATCTCGAGTCCCAGCGCCTTGCGGTACCATGTCGCCGCCCTCGTACAAGTCGGGAACGAAGAGCTCGACATGATCGATCTGTTGCACGCGAAAACCGTCTGACATACGCCTCCCTGCTTTCAGTTGGAAAAAAGGTCCTTCACGCGGCCCCAGGTCGTGTCCTGTACGGGGACAATGCCGGTGTAATGAAGTACGGTGCCCGCTTCACCGACGACGAAGACGTTGTCCGCGGTGCTGCCCCACACGCCCTGCAGACTGGTGGTGGTCCCGCTTTGCATTACCTGCCACGCGGCGCCGTCATAGTGCAGGATGGTCCCCTGGGTTCCCACGGCGAAAACGTCGTCAGCCGCGCTCCCCCACATGCGGAGCAGGTGCTCGGCGGTGCCGCTCGGCACCCGCACCCAGACCGTTCCGTCGTAGTGCAGGATGACGCCATCCGACCCCGCGGCGAAAACGTCGTTGCCCACCGCCCCCCACACGGTCCGCAACGCGGCCCTACCCCCACTGTTCATCGGCGTCCAGGCCGTGCCGTCAAAGTGCACGATGGTTCCCTGATCGCCCACGACGAAGATGTCGTTGTCGGCCGCTCCCCAAACGCCGTACAGTCGCCGGCCGCTGCCGCTGCTTTCCGCGTTCCAACGGCTGCCGTCGAAGTGAATCAGCGTCCCCCGTGTCCCACTGACATAAACGTTGTCCCGGGCGTTCCCCCATACTCCCCGGAGAAACTCCGGCGAGCCGCTCTCCATGTGCTGCCAGCGCGTGCCGTTGAAATGGACGATGTCGCCGCTCGACCCGACGGCGAACACATCGGATGCCGAGATGACCCACACGCCCTCGAGATGATCGATGCTGCGACTGTCCATCGCCTCCCACACCGTGCCCCACCATCTGAGCGCTGTTCCCGCTGCGCCGACGACGAACACGGTGTCCGCCTCACCTCCCACAGCAATCAGCAGCTGGCTGGTTCCAGCATCCAGTGGCAGCCAGGGTGCCTGTATCGCGGCGCCAGGGGTCACCGCCTCACCGGACGACCGGCCGGCCGCCCTTGCCGGATCCGGCGCCGGACCGACGGCCTTCGCCGGCGCAACACCAGAAGGCCCGAGGATCAGGCCGAGGATCACAAGGAGACAGAATAACATGCAGGAATTATATCACGCCCCGGCCGCCGCCAATCGGAGATCAAACGCAGCGCGGCCAAAGGGATATCGATCTCAGGGGGATAGAACAGGATGCCAGCAAATAAAAAAACGTCCGGACGTGACGTCCGGACGCGACTGACTTGTTACTGGGCGCAGGCTTAGTGGGTCCCAGCCGGCCCAGAGGCCTCGCCGGCCATGCGGTGCAACCCGCGCAGCCTAGAAGACGCGGCGTACCACGGTGGCGACGCCTTTCAAAGCGGCCTTGCCGAGAGCTTTTACGATGGTGACAAACACGTGCGCCTTGCGACGCTTCTCCACACTCACATGCGCTTCGACGGCGTCCTTCACGAAATCGACGTTTGCCACCTCCACGACGACGGTAATTGCCTCCGGAATACCGAGGTCCGGCGCATCCGCTACCAGCCGCGCGGCCACTCTTTCATAGATCTCGCAATCCGCCGCGGCGGCGAGTGCCGCACCGGCGGCCACGAGAACTGAAGCAACGATGAGGATCTTACGAATAGTCTGCATGATTATGCTTTCGCCTTTGGTATATATACGAACGCCGACCCGCGAAGGTTCCAGGTTCGTTGACGATTTTATATCATACATTTATACAACATGATACATGAGTTACTTAAAGTATGACCTTCTGGACAAGGCGCCCACGCCGGGCTACTCGCCGAGCAGCTGCACGACGACCCGCCGGCTTCGCGGGCGATTATCGAAATCGGCAAGCACGATCTGCTGCCAGGTCCCGAGCATGAGTTTCTTGCCGGTGAATGGAATGGTGTGAGAGGTCTTGAGGAGAAATGACCGCAGGTGGGAGAAACCGTTCCCATCGTGCCAGGTGTCGTCATGGTGATAGGTTCTGTCGGACGGAAACAACTTTTCGAAGAATTCCGGGATATCCTCGAGCAATCCTGGTTCGTACTCCACGGTACTGATGGCCGCGGTCGAGCCGGTGACCGCGACGCACGCGATACCGTCCTCGAGGCCGGACTGGTCGAGGCACTCCTGCACCCGAATGGTGATGTCTTCGAGGTGGCAGTAGCCTTTGGATTCTATGGTGAAATCGAACGTTTTTACGGACATGGTGGGGGTGTCGTTTCCGGGTCGCGGGGCGGCACGAAGTCGCGGGCCGGCAAACGGACGCGGGCCGGCACTAGTTCTTGTGCCGAAATG
>JAZGDW010000017.1:0-42428 GCA_036478295.1 Candidatus Krumholzibacteriia bacterium | reverse complement strand
CTCGATGTTTTTCCTGCTTGTGTACTCTTCCGCCGGTTTGGTGAGATGGGATTGATCGACAACAATACTTGATGCGAACTTCCTCGCCGGCGTAAATGGTTCATGTGGATCGAGAATCCACTGCACCATAAAAAAGTTCTTCTCTTCGGGGATACTCAGTAGTCGGCTGAGAACACTAAGACAGTTTACGTAGCCCGAAGTGTCGCGAACCCGGACGTTGGTAATCTGCTCAATGGACATCATGGTTTCTTTGGTAACCCACACCTCATCGGGCAGAATCTCGAAACCCTGAAAACAATTATGCAACCCCGCTTGAAAATTACCGTTTCTTATCGCGGTATCATACCCGCGCTCCCTGAGCGCCTCGGCGAGGAGGATCTCCTCGTCAGGCACGTGAACCTTTATCGTTTTCTCGAAATCGTAGTAAGGGTAGGAAGTGGCGTAGTTGCCGGTGAAAATACTGACCGCCGAGGGCGGTGTCCAGGGGGAGGTGCTGTATGCGTTCTCGAACAAGACTCCCCGGTCAGCCAGCCGGTCGATATTCGGCGTTCTGGCAACGCCGCCGTAGCAACCGATGACATCCCGGCGCAGCGCATCGGAAACGACCAGGACTATGTTAGGTCTGGTCGTCTTTTTCTGCAGAGAGGCTCTCTCCTCCTGGCCAGGGCCGCTACACGAAGCAGCGGCAAAGAGCCACACGACCGACAAAAGAAGAGGAGCCGTCTTGTTCATAAGTCTGCGAAAGGCCGGCATGCTAGCGGCCCTTGCCGTTCGACGGAATGACGGTGATATCGCCCACGCCTTCGGTTCCTTCCGTCACGCGGACCAGAGCGTCCAGGGGAACGTTCTCCTCGCGCTGAGTGATACCGCTCGTGGGCCAGTAGACCTCGACTGCGAGAATCCGTTCCGCCTTCCCCAGGCCGATGGTCTGGCGCAGGGGATTCGCGCCGAAGCTTCCCCCAGTATTCACGTGGCGATAGACGGTCCGGCGTCCCCCCGGACCGTCGACGTCTACGCGGATCCTCGCGCCGATCGCCGATCGGTTCGAACGCGTGCCGATACAATGAACCGTCACGTGCCGGTTGCCGAATCCGGGATTCTCGAACACGGCGTCGCGGAAACGGTCGCCGATGTACGCCCCGCCCATCTGTTCGAACAAGTCGGTGTCGCCGTCGCCGTCGATGTCCGCGAACGCCACCCCGTGGCCTTTCTGCAGGAGTCCGACTCCGGCGGCCATCGTGACATCGACGAACCGTTGGCCCTGCTGGTTCATGAGCAGGAGATTCGGTACGAGCGAGGCGTAATCGGGGTCGCCGGTGCCGAGGTAGATGTCGAGGAAGCCGTCGCCGTCGAGGTCTCCAAAGTTCGCTCCCATCGGCAACATCGGCATCATCAGCCCGGCGTCTCGCGCGACGTTGGTGAACCCGCCTTTACCGTCCCCCCGGTAGAGACAGGCCGGTTCCGATGTCGGCTGCTGACCGAGGTAATGGCGCGCGACCTGAGCCGTGCGGCCGTCGTAGGTCGACACAAAGATGTCCAGGTTGCCGTCGTTGTCGTAGTCAAAGAACCACGCGGGAAAACTAATGAGCGGGAGGGTTACCCCCAGATCCGGCGCAACGTCGACAAATGTCCCGTCGCCCTCGTTCCTGTACAGACGATTCTCCTGGAAGAAATTCGAGATGAAGAGGTCGGGGTCACCGTCGTTGTCGTAGTCACCCCAGCACACGGACTTGGTAAAGCGGTTGTTGAGGACTCCCGCCCGCGCGGCCACATCTTTAAACGTGCCGTCGCCTTGATTCTGGAACAACTGGGCGGATGCGAGAGATCCTTTCAGAGTCTCGTTGCCGATGAAAAGATCGAGATCGCCGTCGCCGTCGTAGTCGGCCCAGTCGGCCGTCTGGGTGGGGTAGTGCACCTCGCCCAGGCCGGCGTCGAAGGTGACGTCGGTAAACGTGCCGTCGCCGTTGTTTCGAACCAGCGAATTGGGATGACGTCCATTTTCGCCCAGCCACGCCCCGCGCAGCACAATAAAGTCCAGGTCCCCATCGTTGTCATAGTCGGCCGGTACCAGGTTCAGGCCGCCGACAATACCTTCGAGACCCATTTCCGCCGATCGGTCGATGTACTTTCCGCTGGAATCCCGGGTGAAAAGCTTTAGCGCACCGCGGGGTTCCCACGTCGATGTCAGGATGTCGAGTTCGCCGTCACCAGTCAGGTCATCAAAGATCACGCCCCCGGAGCAGTTGAAGCGGTCGAGACCCAGGTCCTGTGCCACATTCACCAGTCGCGGGAACTCCACCTCGCTCTTGAAGCGCGCTCGGGGAATGAGATGCTCGGCCGGCACCTGGTCCGGGTGCTCGTCCAGCGTCATGTAGGCGACGTTCATCAGCCAGCGCGCGGTCAGGTGCATATCGTTGTCCGCCGGGAGCATGCGCAGCACTTCCTTGAACTGGAGAATCGCGCCGCGCGAGCCGGTCGGGTCTGTGTGAATGCCACCACCACGAATCGGCAGGATGCAGCTGTCCGGCGTGAAGCGGTTGCAGCAGTTTTCCGTTTCACCCATGCGCATATAGGCTACGCCCAGGCGAAACACAATGTCCGCCGCCTGCAACCGATTGATCTGCCCGCTCGCCTGCGGCAGCAACCGGCGGGCCTCGGTGAGGGCGCGGATGCTCTCACTCTCGTTTGCGGCACGCAACTCGGCCATGCCCGAGTGCCGCAGCAGCCGCAGTCGCTCCTTTATGGGCGCGTCGGCGGGCAGGTTCCTGATGGCCGCGCGCAGTTTCCTCGCCCGCCCGTCACCCTGGTAGGAATTCTCGTCGGGAGAGCGCACGGCGAGGTCTTCCAGGACGGCGACCATGCGCCGGTGGCCGGCGGGCTGATCGCCGGGAACTGCCCCCGGAGTGACCTTCAACGTGAGGGTGGCGGCTTTGTTGGAAGACTGTTCGCTAGAGGAAGGCGGAGTCTGGTCGCTCTTGCAGCCCGAAACCGCCATGAGACAGACGGCCAGAACCAGCGCGACCGGAAAGATTCGGAAGGATCGCTGCATGAAAACCTATCGTTGAAGTACCTGGGGCTCCCGGACCTTGCTTCGGAACCGGTTGAGCTCTACTTTACCACAAAGATATGGAGGAGGTTCCCGGTATCTCGGGCAAGGAGAACGGGAGCTCATGGGATGGACGACGGCTACAGCGCGGTGCTGATCCGGCGAGTTCAGACCGCGGCGTCGAGCGAGTGCCGGGCCACCTTGATCCGCTGCTCACGCATGTCATCGCCGCGGACCTCGCAGAGCGCGTAGGTCACGAACGCACGGGCGACGCGCTTGCGCCAGGACAGGGTGAAGTCCGTGTTGTCCACCGGCTTGGCCTTCTTCGAGGCAACTGTAGCCGCTTCCTCGATTACGGCGTCCGTCAGTTTTTTTCCCGCCAACCCTTGCGCCGCGTCGGGGCAGTCAACGGGACAGGACGCAACCGCTCCCAGCACGATCCGCGCATCTTCGACGACACCGCCTTTTGCGAACTTGACCGCCACGGCGGCCGCAAGCACCGGAAAGTCGAACGACCCGCGACGACGCAGCTTCCAGTACGTGCTCTTCCATCCGCCGGGGGGGTCGAGCACAACCTCGGTCACAATCTCGTCGGGTCGGCGCGTGATGTAGTCGATACCATCGTTCCGGTACAAATCGCCAAGTGACACCAGCCGGTCGCCTCCATCCGAGACCAAACGCACTCTCGCTCCCAGCGACATCAGGGCGGGCGCGGTGTCCGTGGACGAGACGGCCAGGCAACGCTTGCTCCCCGTCGCCACCCAACAGATGTCCCCATCCTTTTTCATACAGAAGTCGATCGCCTTGCGCCACTCGTAGTTCTGGTCGTAGTAGTTGCACCGGGTGTCGAGGCAGATGTTTCCACCGAGGGTGGCCATGTTTCGCAGGTGAGGCGTGGCCACCTGGATCGCTGCCTGGAACAGACCG
This sequence comes from Candidatus Krumholzibacteriia bacterium, assembly GCA_036478295.1. Classification (GTDB taxonomy): domain Bacteria; phylum Krumholzibacteriota; class Krumholzibacteriia; order WVZY01; family WVZY01; genus JAZGDW01. The sequence goes on along the minus strand of JAZGDW010000017.1, from coordinate 38,455 downwards.
GTATACTGCTCGCGCACGCGGGCATCGGCCGCGAGCTGGCTCAACGTGAGACCCGCTCCAATACGCAAGCCCGATCCGTTTGCAATGGAGCGCAATGCATCAATACTGCGCAAACCGACGAGCGTTCCTGGCACCTGCTGCCGGCGTTTCATGTTGGGCAGCAGGTCGGTACCGCCCGCGAGCAGCATTGCCTCGGGTCCCTCGGCGGCGAGGATCTTCGCAGCCTCGGACACCGTGCGCGGAGCACGGTAGCGAAAGTAGGGGAGTCTCATCATGGTTCGGTCACCTCGCTCATAATCTTTGCGTGCCGTGCCGATCGTGCGTCGTCAGGATCCCCTGGCGAGCTTGGCGGCGCGCTTGCGCTCCGGCTTGTTGATCGCCTTTCCGTCGCCGCCTTCCCATGGCGGCGGAACCTGCAGCGGTTCCGGCCAATCGATGTCGGGGAACACGTTCGGACCGTAGCGGCCGGGTCCGCCACGAGCCTTATCGTCCAGCGCCTTGACGATCTTGTCGGGCGTGATTGGCACTTCGTCGATGCGTACGCCGATCGCATCGTACACCGCGTTAGCGACCGCGGGCATAATGGGGAGTAGCGGTCCCTGTCCCACCTCTTTCGCCCCGAACGGACCCGCCGGGTCCGGATCCTCGATCAGCTCGGTGATGACTTCCGGCATGTCGTGGCTCGTCGGGCTCTTGTATTCGAGGATCGAGGGGAACTTGTGCACGAGGGCGTTCGAGTGTTTGGCCGGCAGGCGGCGGTACGCCTGTTCCTCCATCAACGCTTCGCCCAAACCCATGTACACACTGCCTTCGACCTGTCCTCGAACCAGCACGGGGTTCAGCGCGCGGCCGATGTCGTGTGCAATCCAGACCCGGGGTACGCCAATCCAGCCGGTCACGGAGTCCACCTCCACCTCGACCACTGCTGCGGTGTAGGAGTACGCCGGTGACGGTCCGACACCACCGCCCCCAAAACGGGCCGCGGACTTCGGCGGCGTATAGGAGCCGACCGTGCCCAGCGTTCCGTGGCGGGCCTCGGCGAGGCACACCGCGTTGCGCCAGTCCATGCCCTTTTTGGGATCCCGGCCGTCGAACACGCGTCTCCCGGCAAAAACCAAGTTCGATTGTGAAACGTCGAGCTCGGCGGCCACCGCCGACCCCACCAAATCCTTTGCGCGCTCGGCAGCCTGGATCGCGGCATTCCCCATCATGAGAGTGACGCGGCTGCTGTACGAGCCGAGGTCGACCGGCGTCAAGGCCGTATCACCGGTCACGCAGCGCACGTCGTGCGGGTCAATGCCGAGCACTTCCGCCACCACACCCACCAGCACATCGTCGGAGCCCTGACCGATCTCGATGGCACCGCAGAAAACTGTGACTTCGCCGCTTCGGTCCAGGCGCAGCTGCACGCCCGAGTGCGGCATCTTGTTCCAGTAGATCGCCAGTCCCGCGCCGGTCAAGTAGGACCCGCACGCCAGGCCGACGCCTTTTCCTTGGGGCAGCTTTCGATACTTGTCTTTCCAGCCGCTGTGCTTCACGACGCTCTGGATGCACTTGCCCAGGCCGATGGTTCCGATGCGCAGGTAGTTGGCGGTCAGCGAGTTCGGTTTCTCCACGATCTTCAGGCGCAGCTCGGCCGGGTCGATCGCCAGTCGCTCGGCGATGCGGTCGAGCTGGATCTCCTGGCCGAAACGTGGCTGCGGGGTGCCGTGGCCCCGTTTGGGGCCGCACGGCGGCTTGTTGGTGAAGACACGGCACCCTTGAAACTGGTAGCGCGGGATGTGGTAGGTAACGGTCTGCAGCGCACCGGTGTAGAGCACGCTGGCCACACCGTACGACCCGTAGGCGCCGCCGTCGACCAGTGTGTCGAGCTTCATGCCGGTGATGGTTCCGTCTTTCTTCGTGCCCGTCTTGAATCGCATGAGCACCGGGTGGCGGCCCCGGTGGGCGTAGAACACCTCCTCGCGCGTCAGGCAGATCTTGACCGGGCGATCCAGCACCAGCGCCGCCCTGGCCACGACCATCTCGTGGTTGAAGATGTCGCTCTTGCCGCCAAATCCCCCTCCGTTGGGGCAGGCGATCACCCGGATGTGCGCGGCGGGTATCTCGAGCACCTGGGCGAGGGCGCGGTGGACATAGTGTGGCGTCTGAGTGCTCGACCAAAGTGTCAGCTTGCCATCCGGGTCGACCGCAGCAACAGAGGCGTGCTGCTCGATGGCGAGATGCGTGTTGCCCTCATAGAAGAACATGTCTTCGAAGATTTCGTCTGCCTCGTCAAACCCCGCCTCGGCGTCACCGAACGAGAACGACACGCGTTTGTGAATGTTGCCCTCTTCTCCGTAGTCCTGGATTCGCGGTTCGGGGTGATCCAGACTCTCCTGTGGCTCGGAGTAGGTGCGCAAGACCTCGTACTGGACATCGATCAGATGCAACGCATCGAAAGCGGTCAACTCGTCCTTGGCGATGACGGCCGCGACCGGGTCGCCGACATAACGCACCACGTCCGAGCACAGCGGCTGCTCGTCCTGGCTCACGGGCAGAATGCCGAACTCGATGGGCAGGTCAGCGCCGGTCAGGACGAGGTGCACACCCTCATGCGCGCGCGCCCGGGACGTGTCGATGTTCTTGATCCGCGCGTGGGGGTGAGGTGAGCGCAGGAGTTTGCAGTACAGCATGCGCGGCAGCACCACGTCGTCCGCGAAGCGCGTCTGCCCGGTGACCTTCGCGCGCCCGTCCACGCGGCGCCGGGGCACACCGATCACCGAAAACTTCCTGGAGTCGGCGCTCATCGCTTCGCCTCCTCGGGTTGAGCGCTTCCGCTTTTCATTCTCACCATCGCCTCCTCCACCGATTCGAATATCTGTTGGTAGCCCGTACAGCGGCAAAGCACACCGGACAACGCCTCGCGGATTTGTTCCCGGCTGGGGTTGGCAACTTTTTCCAGCAGTGCTTTCGCGGTGACCAGTATGGCCGGCGTGCAGTAACCACACTGCGCACCGCCGAGGTCTGCGAACGCTTCCTGCAACGGATGCAGGCGGCCATCCCGCTGCAAGCCCTCGACCGTTGTTATGTCGCGACCGTCACACTCGACACCCAGAATGAGGCAGGAGAGCACCGGCTCCCCGTCCAGTAACACCGCGCAGGCTCCGCACTCGCCCAGTTCGCAGCCATGCTTGGTGCCCATCAATCCCATGTCTTCGCGCAGCACCTCGAGCAGGGTCTTGTACGGGGCGAACGAAACCTCTGCCGCCTCGTCGTTGATGGTCACGGTCATGTGGGCTTTCGTTTTTCCTTCGATTTTTTTCACTCGGAACCTCCACGGCGCGTCTTCGAACGATCCATTGGCGTTTCGGCGACCAACCCGCGAACGAGGTAACTTGCGAACGACCCGGCAACGGAGGTCACCGAGCGGGTTCCGTCGGACCGGTACCATAGTGCCGTCCAGTTGAGCGCGCCCAGGATGGCGCGGGTCACCAGCTTGGGGTCACACGGCGCGAACTCACCGCCGCGAACCCCCGTCGAGATCAAACGGCGGATGCCGCGCTCGTAGCGGTCACGTTTCTCCACCAGCTTCTCACGCAGCTCGGCGGGCAGGGAATTGATCTCCAGGTGCGCTGTGGAACCCTCGAGCTCGTCCAGCAGGACACGAAGATGTGCGATCACCACGCGGTGCAGTTTCTCTGCGGACGACTCCGCGCATCGCGTTGCGGCCGCGAGCGATTCCAGCATCGCGTCCAGCGAGCGATCCTGGCAGAAAAACAGAATCTCATCTTTGCCGGTGAAGTAGTAGTAGAGATTACCCGGGGAGAGGTCGGCCTCCATTGCAATCTCACGCATTCCCGCATCGACGAACCCAAGCCGGCGAAACGTCCTCCCGGCCGCCCGCAGGATCTCCAGCCGCCGGGTCAGGGCACGCCGCTCGAGGCGCTCATTCAAACCATCGTTCAAAATTCTAACCATCGTTCAATTATGGCGAGGGCGACTGGGCGAGTCAAGGGGAGATTACTCTACGGGGGAGGGGGTACTCACAGGAGATTCGGCGCGGTCGCTGTGAACTACGTGGAAGCCGACCAGGTTACGGCCGAGGGACGGGTGGCAGGGGAGCCGTTCCCAAATACATTGCCTTGACTGCGCCCAGCGTGAACTCTTTCGTCGCGACCGTCGACCGAATCAAGTGGATCATGCCGCCGTTCACGTTGGAGTATCGCCACGAAAACGCCACACCACTCTCCAACGTTCCACTCACAATCGCGCCGTCGCCCAACGGCAAAGGCCCCACGGGGTGGTCGAAATTGGTTCCGTAGATGCTGACCGTCCCCTGAAACGTAATGAGCTCGACACCGCCTGAGGTAGTATTGCCGTGAATATCTCCCCCGCGGATGTTCACGATACCGTTCCGCACCACAATGGCGTTGGGTTTGCCCGCCGGAGCGGTGATCGTGCCACCGTGGATCGTGAGGGTGGCGTTGCCACTCGTTTCCACCCCTGTCATTGTGCCACCGTAGATGTGCGTTGTGGAATTGTGGGATGCGGTGACCGCGTGAAAGTTGACCGATTGCATGAGTCCCGAGTGGACATTCAACTGCGCGTTATCCGACACGATAGCGCCGCCGTCGCCGTCGAGGGTGCCGCCGATGAAATCGACGACGGCGTTCGTCCTGAACCACGCCGGTAGCGGGCCCGAGATGACGCCGCCGGAGATCGAGTACGCGCCTTCCCGTAGTATGACGCCGTACGTCCCACCGCTGATCATGCCGCCGGAGATCGAATGAGGCCCAGCCGTCTGACAGTCCACGGCGACGAAGTTTCCGGTAATAGTGCCGCCGGAGATATTGATAATCGATTCCTCGCCGAGGGGCGAGTTGATGGCCGATGCGTCCAGGCCGGAATCGAGCACGGCGCCCGGCAAAACGTTCAACGTCGTTGCTGTCCCGCGGGGACCGGAGTGAACATCGATCCAGCACCCGGAAAGGCTCCCGTCGGATATGTTGTGGATGAGGCCGTCGTTGAAGACGGTCCCCGCCCACACGGGTGAAGCGAGCAACACAGCGAGTGTCGCCGCAGATTTCCAAGTTCGCATGCTGGACCCTTGGGCCAAGAGATCTAGGTCCCGCCCTTGAGAGAATCCAGGCGGCGACGGGCATCTGCCATCTCCTCGATACCCGGATCGGCGTCTTTCCAGATATCGAGAAATCTCTCAAACTGCGCGACAGCCTTGACGTTCATTCCCGAGTCTTGATAGGCCAAACCGGCGTAGTAGTAGACGAGTACGGAATTGATCGGGTCATCGGCGCGTTGCCTTGAGTACTCGTTCAGGATTCTCTCGAAGGCCCGCACGGCCTCTGTCAGCCGGTTGGCCTTCAAGTATGCCACCGCCAGGGCATACTGCGTGTAGAACTCAGGATCGTCGAACACCGCCCGCTCAAAATGGTCACACGCCGCGGCGTAAGAGCCTTTTTCGAATTCGATAATTCCGTGCGAGTAATAGAATTCTGCCCTGTCCTCTCCGCTCCAGCGGGTGGTGTCGAGGGTCGTCGAGCTCAAGAGCGTCTCAGCGGCCGCAAAATCCTTGCTGCGGGCGTGCAACTCCACCAGGGTACGCCACGATCCGCCCCGACCACTCGTGCGTTCTATCTCGAGCGCTTTTTGGCCTGCTGCGATTGCCTTTCGATAATCGCCCAACTGCGTGTATACGAGCGCCTTCGACCAATACTTGTCCGCACGGAACTCGCCGCTGTACTCGCCTCCGTACGGGTCCGCTTCATCAGCGGCGATGTAACGATCCAGCATCGCCAGGGTATTTTCGAACTTTCCCTGATGCAAAGGTACACGACTCAGCGCATGCCGCGCTGCCGCCCGCAGGTCGGCTGTTTGGTGGCTGAGATATTGTCGGTAGTACGCTTCCGCGGTCGCATAGTCCTGTCGAAAAAGATACATGTTTCCCAGGCTAACTGCGGCAATTCCGAAATCGGGCTTGATCTCGATGGCTTTCTTGTAGCCGTTTATCGCGTCGTCGAGCCTGCCAAGGAGCCCATACACCTCTGCCTGGGTATCGTACGGGTTGGGCTCGTCCGGACCCAGTGCGATGTACGTGTCGACCGCCTCCAGAGCCTTTTCATATTCGCCGAGGTCGATGTAGATGTAAGCGAGCCGGTTGTAGGCAAGCTTGTAGAGCGGGTCTAATTCGATGGCTTTTCTGGCATAGGTCAGTGCCTGGTCACGTTTTGACAGTACAATCCAGTGGATAACCGATAAACCGTAGTACGCTCGCTTGTCATCAGGATGTTTCGCGATGACAGCGTGCAATTCCCTGATGGACTCTGAAGTTCTTCCAAAATAGATCGCGTAAAGTGAATTTATGAAGTGGCGGTCACGCTCGCTGACCTTGGTGGAGTAGCGCCGTGCCAACTTGACGTGTCGCTGTTTCTCCGCGAACGAAAGCGGCAGGTTTGGAACGGCCAACTCCAGGTGTGCCATCGCGAGTGTGCTGTCGATTTCGATGGCCTTCCTGAAGCTCTCGATCGCTTCCTCCTTGTAGTTCTTATTGAGGTGCTCCATTCCCTCGAGATAATGACGGTAGGCATCGGGCGAGCTTGTCGTGATCTCCGCAACCGGCCTGTCGATATCACCACGCGTGGCAAGCGTGAGCGAGAGTTCGTTCCTTAGCTCGACGGTCATCCGATCCACGAGAGAGAAGATTGATTCCCCACTCGCGCCGTCGACGCGTTGGGAGTCCTTCACGTCCCCGCTGGCCACGTCGACGAGCTGGTATGTTACAACCAGGGTAGGTTCTGCCTGGAGAATGTTGCCGAGGAGCATCCACTGTGCGCCCGCCCTGTTCGCGACGAGCGTCGCCGTGTTGCGATCGATGTTCCTGGTGCCCTCCTTATCGAGTCCCTTCAATATGTCATAGAGGCGCTGGCTGGAGACCACGCGGAGAGCATCCGAGGCCGAGAGGTCGGTGATCAGCAAGCTGGTGATGATCTCCCCCAGACGTTTTTCGTCGCCGCGATCGGCGAGGTTCTCGAAGTACATTACAGCGAGCATGTTTTCAGAAGCCTCCGCCTGCCGGTCCGGCGCTATTTCAACGCGAAACGGTTTGAGTATCAACACGAGTAGAATGGCGATGAACAATAGCGATGAGGGGATAGCGATCTTGAGAGTGCGTGGTCCTCGTTTACGAGGGCCAGATCGGCGGCGCGCTGTGGACGCGTTCAGTTGCGAGAGTTTCCGTTCGTGTTTGAGATCCGCGACCAGGTCCGCGGCGGTTTGGTAACGCTCCCCGGGATCCTTGGCCAGCATCTTGAAGACAATTCGTTCCAGGCCGGGTGTGACATCGTTGTTGAAACGCCTTAGCGGCTGCGGTTCCTCCGTCGTGATCGCGTACATAACAGCTGCCATGTGTTCGCCGCCGAACGGCAGCTGGCCGGTTATCATCTCGTAGAGCACCGTGCCGAGCGAGAAAAGATCGGAGCGGGGACCGACATCTTCGCCTCTTGTCTGTTCGGGTGACATGTAGAAGACAGTCCCAAGAGTCGATGCCTCGTCGGTAAGCTTCGTGGCGCCCCTTAGCTTCGCCAGACCGAAATCCAGTATCTTGGCCCGGCCGTCTTCGTCGATGACGATATTGTCCGGTTTGAGATCGCGGTGAACGACGTCCGCCTGGTGGGCCTTGGACAGCCCTTCACCGATCTGGATGGCAATATCGATAACGGTCGGCAGTGACAGGGATTTGGAACGAATTTGCTCGCTCAGTGACTCACCCTCGACGTAGGCCATAACGATATAGGGGCGGTCCCCGTGCATGGCTACCTCGTGAATGGTGATGATGTTGGGATGGTTGAGGGCGGCGGCGGCGCGTGCCTCGCGCTTGAAGCGAGTGAGGACATCGGGTGCGGTCGAGTAGCCGGGTGGCAGGAACTTCAACGCGACCCTGCGCCGCAGCTCGGTATCCTCGGCCAGATACACCTCACCCATTCCGCCCGCACCTATTCTCTCGATGATCTTGTAGTGGGAGACCGTCTTGCCGATCATGCCGCCAGGAGTCCTCGCGTTCAACCGCAGTTCGAAAATTTTTGATTCGTGCCGGCGCGCACCGATGATCGAGCGGGCGCCTGTAGGTCAACGGACCGATTTTGCCAGAAATGTTTGACCTATGTCAAATGTCATGAATTTACGGGGTGCACCGTCCGCACGGCCAGGGAGAGCCATAGCGGGTCGCATTTAGCTCTTGCCCGCGGCGCACTCGATGCCGTATTCTTATCTTGCCCCACTTCCAGTGGACAGGGATCGCAAGCCGCGGTCCCCTCGGAGGTGAATTTCATGCGCCCCAAACAATCCTTCTGGATTGCCCTTGTTCTGGGTTTTGTTCTCGTCCCAACCGCAAACGCACAGGTGCGAATCGGCGAACCCTTCGACCTCGGAGTCGGCAAATCCGTGCTCATCGCCGACACGGGGGTTCGTGTCGGGTTCGACAGGATAACGTCCGACAGTCGTTGCCCGCTCAACGTGGATTGCATCTGGGAAGGCAATGCGACCGGTCTCGTCTGGGCTGAAACGTCTCCGCGAGACAGGACGTTCTTCGAGCTAAACACCCATCCGGATTTTCGAAGCGAAGTGCCATTCCGTGGGCTTGTCGTGAGGTTGCTGAACGTTTCGCCGTTTCCGGAGGACCCGGTGATCATCGATCCGAAGGACTACATCGTCACGATGGTCGTCGCCAGGCAGGAGACCACACCCGTCGAGAACGGGACCTGGGGAGCCATCAAGGAGCTCTTCAGATAGACCGTTGGTGCCGAGCGGTACCGTGCTTACAGGATCCGTTTCCCCATCAAACTCAGTACGAGTTCGACGCCGAGGAGCGCCGTCTGATTCTGGATATCGAGGACGGGGTTGACCTCGACCATGTCCATGGAAACGACGTTCGCATGGTCGCCGAGCATCTCCATGGCGAGGTGGGCTTCGCGGTAGGATACGCCGCCGCGAACCGGCGTTCCGGTGCCCGGGGCCACCTGGGGATCGATGACGTCGAGATCGAACGACAGGTGAATCCCCGCAGTGCCGTCACCGGCGGTTTTGATGGCGTCGTCAAACACACGCCGCAGGCCGCGCTCGTCGAGATCCCTCATCGTGTACACGGTGACGCCGGCACTCCGGATATTCTCCTTCTCCCGGTCGTCCAGGTCACGCAAGCCGATAATAACCGTCTTCTCCGGGTTGACCTTCGGTGATCGGCCGCCGAGGCCAACGAGATCGCCATCGCCCAGGCCTACGGAGACGGCCAGCGACATACCGTGGATGTTACCCGAGGGGGTGGTCTGCGGGGTGTTGAAGTCACCGTGGGCGTCGAACCAGATGACACCGATCTCCTCGTCCTTTTCCGCGAAATAACCGGACGAGCCCGCAATCGAGCCAATGGCGAGACTGTGATCACCGCCGAGAACCAGCGGAAAGCGGCCCTGCTCGAGGCCACCGCGCACGGCGTCCATCACCTGGTGGCACGTGGCAAGAATCGAATCTTTGAAACGCAAGTTGCCCTGGCCCACCCGTTGAAGCTCAGGGATGGCGATGTCCAGGTCACCGCAGTCTTCGATCGTGAAACCGAGTGCTTCGAGGCGCGGTTCGATATCGGCGATGCGGATGGCCGAGGGTCCCATGTCGACGCCGCGACGACCGGCCCCGAGGTCGATGGGCACACCGATGATGCAGATGTCCCTCTTGTCAACGGGCACGGGTCATGGCTCCTTGTGCGTCGGTAGTCCAAAGAATCTTCTTCAACGCCGCCTCGCCCTCGCGCCAGTTCTGGCCCGGACGGCTGCGCCGGACCGGGCCGTCGCGCTCTTCTTCAGCAGGGCAATGCGCAGGACTTCGGCCACTTCGTCCACTAGGTGAAAGCGCATCTTCGCGCGCACCTCGCGGGGCACCTCGTCCAGGTCGCTCTCATTGCCCCTGGGCAGGATGACGTGCCGGAGACCGGCCCGGTAGGCGGCGAGCACTTTCTCACGAATGCCGCCCACGGGAAGCACGCGGCCCTGCAGCGAAATCTCCCCGGTCATGGCGACGTCGTCGCGTACCGGACGGCCGGAGGCCAGCGAGGCAATGGTGGTCACCGCGGCGATGCCCGCCGAGGGACCGTCCTTGGGGATGGCCCCCTCGGGGAAATGGACGTGCAGGTCCATTTTCTTGAAGACGTCCGCCGGAATCTTGAGTTCCTCGGCGCGCGAGCGCACGTAGGAAATGGCCGCCTCGACGGATTCTTCCATCACCTCTCCGAGTAACCCAGTCACCGTGGTGTAGCCGGCGCCCGGCATGAGCAGCGCCTCGACCGGCAGTAGCACGCCGCCCGACTCGGTCCACGCCAGCCCGGTCGCGGTGCCGACCTGCGGCCCACGGCCCAGCTGGTCGTCCGTGTAGATGGGTTTACCGAGGTAGCCTTCGAGGCTTCGCACGTCGATGGAGAGGCGGCGGTGTTTGTTGGTCGCCACTTTCACCGCGGCCCGCCGGCAGACCGCCTGCAGCCTCTTCGTCAGCTCGCGCACTCCCGCCTCACGCGTGTAGTTGCTGATGATCCGCCGGAGTGCGGCGCTGGTTATGCGCACCTTCGCTCGGGTAAGACCGTGGTCCTCGACGACCTGCGGCCAGATGTATTCCTTGGTGATGGCCAGCTTGACGCGCTCGGTGTAGCCCGCCAACTCGATGATATAGACGAATTCCAGGAGCGTATTGGGAATCTCCTCCGGAATATTTCCGGTAATGATGAAGAGGACCGGTGAGAGATCGAACGGCACCCCCAGGTAGTAGTCGCGAAAGTGGGTGTTGCGTGCAGGATCGAGCGCTTCCAACAACGCCAGCATCGGCTCGCCCTCCCAGGGCTCGAGGCGTTCGATCTCGTCGATCAGGATCACCGGGTTGCGTACACCCACCTTGCGCAGGCCGTCGAGAATGTGGCCCGGTCGCGCTGTGGCATCGGTACGCGGATATCCCTGAATCTCCTGCTCGTCATGGATGCCGCGCATGGGAATGCGCACCAGGGGCCGCCCGAGTATCTCGGCCACGGTGCGGGCGAGACTCGTCCGGCCGGTGCCCGGTGGTCCCATGATGCCGAGCAGGGGCAGGCGGTTGCTCCCCCGCAGCTTACGCACCGCGAGGAACTCGAGCAGCCGGTCACGGGCGTCGCCGAGACCGAAGTAGCGGTTATCCAGTATGTTCCGGGCGCGGCGGAGGTCGATGCGCTCCCGCGCCACCGCCTCCCAGGGCATCGAGAGCACCCAGTCGATGTAGGCCCGGATCGAGGAACCCTCGCTGGCGCGGACGGCCCCGCTGTGCAGGCGCTGCACCTCACGGTGTGCCTCTTCGGCCACCAGGGGAGGAAGCGCAGCGGCGTCCACACACGCGGCCAGACGGGCGATCTCGGCCTCCGCAGGGTCCAGTTCGTCCAACTCGCGGCGGACGATTTCCAACTGCTCGCGGAGCAGGGCCTCTCGCTGCGTGCGATCGATGGAAGCTTCGGCCTTCGTCTGCACCTCGCCGGCGATCCGGGCACGGGCGATCTCGCGTCGCAGCAAATCGGCGAGCAGGGCCAGCCGCGCGGGAACGTCCGCCGTCTCGAGCACTCGCCGCTTGTCGCCATAACTGAGCTGCACCATATTGGCGACGAGGTCCGCGCAGCGTGAGCCGCTCTCGACATTGAGCCGGACCACCTTGACTATTTCCTCAGTGTAACGCTCGTCGACCGCGACCAGATTCTCGACCAGCTGGATGACCTGCGCGATGAGATCACGCGTGGCCTTGCTATCACGCTCCTGTGCGTCGACACAGGTCACGCGCGAGATAAAATAAGGACGGGACGCGACGATCTCGGTGAGCGCCACGCGGCGAAGCCCCTGCAACACGACCTGGGTGATGCCACGACCCATCTTCATCCGGCTCAGCACCCGGCAGGCGACCGCCGCCGGTCCAAGATTTGTTTTGACATACGTTCCTTCGGGGTCGACGAATACGCCCGCGCCGACGATTTCATCGGGGCCGGTGTGCGCTTCGAGCAATCTCAAGTTCGGCTTTTTCGCTATCTGGACCGACACAACCTGCAGGGGAAAGAGCACCGTGCTTTTGAGGAGCAGCACGGGAAGGACCGCCGGTACGTCGCATTCGAGCCATTTCGAAACTTCGCTCATTTCACTCCCAGGCCTTTTAAAATACCTATTTTAAATGAATTATGCAATCTCGGCCGCTCACCCCCACCAGCGCTCGTCAGGCCGGGATTGCACAACCTTACGCCGGCGTACTCGCGGGCAATCGCCCGGCCAACCTTTGCTGCGAACGACGCGAACCGGGCGCAACTCCATATCCCCGTCGGGTTTGGGTTGCGCTTTTGCCCGTGATCTGCCATCTTTTTTGCAGGTGAGACCTGCCGCGTGCCCGAACCCTCGGGTGGCGTTCTCCGCCATCTTCGCTAATTGCCACGCGGTCCCCACGACGCTGGTCCCCACGAAGAAAGATTTCTGGTATCGTGCCGCGCCCGGTGGTGTTGCGCAAAAAAAAGGGGGAGTTGAATGAGACGATTGTTTCTCGCAGCGGTACTCGTGGCCGTATTGATCGGCGCATGTGGCGAGGACAACGTCGTGCTGCCGCCTCCCCCGCCACCATCGAACGAGATCGTCAGCGTCCCGGTGATACCCCAGGGAACGAGTGCCGTGCTCGACGGGGATACGGTCACCTATGCGAGTGGGGGCGCGGCCAGTAACCTCGCCCATCCCATCGAGTACCGCTTCGATCTCGACCAGGCCGGGTTGGGGAGTCTCACACCGTGGGGCGACGCGGACACGGTAACCGTGGTCTGGATCGGCGTCGGACTGCGCGACGTTGCCGCCCAGGCGCGCTGCAAAATACACCCCCAGGTCCAGTCCCAGTGGTCACCGGCGCTCAGGGTCGCCCTGGGTCTTATCGCGGGTACGCAGATCACCACTATCATGAACACCTACATGATCGGCGGCCAGCCGCAGCAGGAGGCGATTGATTTCACAGACGGCATCCCCGACACCGTCCCCTACGGTAGCTGGATTACCGTGACTTATGAGGGCAGCGGCTACAGTCCGCTGCTTTGTCCGGACCCCGTGAACTGGTGTTTCGACTACCAGCTGCGCTACGAGCGGGATTCTCGTTTTTTTCCGCCGGGTGCGAAGTTCTTTGCGTCCCCATGGCTGCCCTTCGATCCCGCAGACGACAACCCGTTCAGCACGGTTAATTCGACGTCGATGAACATCGGCTCGGTCGAGTACGTCGTCCACGTACGGACGACCAACATCAGCGGGCCCGACCCGTCGCCGCCCTCCTTTGCGATCGTCGGCAACTTCGATCCCACCCTGGATAGTTACTGGCTGGAGAACCACGACGGTACCCGGATCAACGACACGGAAACCATCGTGTGGGACTGGTGGTCACCGGTCGACAGCGATTTTGTTGTCATCGGCGCCGAACTCTTCAGGAGGAAGACATTTCGGTTCCTGATAAAGGCGACCGGACACGACCACCCCAAAGAGGACGGCTCAGGTGTCGCCGGCTGGTTCTATACCTTTCCGAGGCAGAGTGATCCGGGGTTTCTGGAGCCGTTCGGCAGGGCAGGCACGTGGGTCGGCGGGGTGTCCATCTCGACCTTGTGCGACACATTTACCTACGAAGCCGTTTACCCGCTTGCGGACGTGCAGGGAGATTCTATTTTTATTGATAACCCGCCCCCGTGGAACGATCGAACCCACCTCTATAATATAACGGGTCGCGACCTGCCCGCGCTGGAGAACTTCGAACAGTTCGTGACGTTTCTCGGGCAAGACAACCTGATCAACAGTTACAGCGCAACGGACATGGCGCGAAGAACCGCGACGGGCACCATGTCATTTCACATACGGCTGCAACGCTAACCGCCGCGCGCAACGCGCCGGTGGCGGTTTTCTGCCACCCAGCGATAGACGCGATCGGCTGCGTGGCGGACGCCCGGCACATAGTAAACCCACACGAACACCCCCAGGATGGGGTTGCCCCAGCGAATCGCGCGCACGACCGCTTCGGCCCCGCCGCAAATCCTGCCACCGGGTTCCACGAGTTTTATTTCCTTCATGCACGCCTCTTTGCTGAGCCCGGGGTAATCGGCCAGCACACCCTCGTCGTGGAATGAGCGGAGGCGCACCGTGCCACGCGCGATCGTCCGCAGGCGGCGCGCCTGTGCAATGCAGAAATCACACCTGCCGTCGTAGAGAATCACCGGTGCGTCGTTTTTCGGCGGTTCGGCGCCCGCGGGCTGCGGGCGGGATGGGGGCACGTCATCGCGCGGGGGTTTATTACGCCGTGGGGGCATAACCGAACTCCGCCATGCGGTCCCCGCAGATGGACTCGATGCGGGTGAGATGGTCCTGGCCGTAGAAATCCACCCAGCGTACGTTGCGGTCGCCCGCCGGTTGGAACTGGACGTCGACCCGGTGCGAGATATCGTGGAGCACGGGCATTGCAAGCGCCCCTGCGAGACGCGCGATCTCGCCGGCCTTGTCCTGCAGGAAGGTTTCGTAGCGAACGAGCAGACTGCGCTGCCGGTGCCGCAGGTAGAGATCGGTCGTGTAGTTCCAGCGGTGAGCAAGCATGTCGATATAATGCTCGCCTTCGAGACCCAGCCAGCGGTTATCCAGTATCAGCTGCCAGGCGCGGGTCAGCCCCGCGAGCCGGGCGGGGTCCATGGCCTCGAGATTGCCTGGCATATCGATGCGGTTGAGGATGCTGCGAATGTTATCTCTCGGATCGCGAATGACCATGACGAACCGTGAGCGGGGAAAGTACGCGGCCAACTCGTCGTAGAAAAGCGTGAGGCTGGGTTCCTTTATGATCGGTCGCGAAAAATCGAGTTTGTTACGGCGCACGAAATCATCGAACGACATCGCCCCGGATTTCACACGGTCGATAGCGGGATCCTTCATCTCTTTTTGCAGATCGAGCGTGGCGGGGATGGCGGTCATTTCGGACAGCAGCGCGGCGATTGCCGTCGTGCCCGATTTCTGGTTGCCGAGCATCAGGAGCGGATTGGGGTGGACCGTCGCGCCGAGTGTTTGCACCGAGGTCTTGAGCCGCGTGAGCGCGGCATGAACGCCGCTCGCCAGCGACTTGACGGTTCGATGCGTGGAATTGGCCATGCTAGTGCAACGGCTCCGGGGTTTCGTCGGCGACCGCCGGCCTTGCCGGCCGCAGGTCGCGTGCGAGGTCTACGAGGTCGCGGACCGAACGGCGTCCGCGGGGAAGCCCGATCCATATCAAGGCATAGAATACCAGATAGAGCACGAAGTCGAGGACGAGACGCGCCGCCACCGCGAGCGGCGGGTTGAACCCAAGACTGACCGTGTAGAGCGCCGCGCCCGCGGCGATGGAGGCGATGAACGGCCGCCATACGGCGGCGAAGAAGTCGGAGAGGCCGAGCGGCGTGTGCCGAAAACAGTAAACGATCGCAGGCAAGCGCAGTATCACTACGGCGCAGCTGAACGCAGCCCCCACCCCGATAGAACCCCAGCGAAGACCCAGCGCGAACGCCGTGATGGTAAAGGCCGAGGAGAAAATTCCCCACGAGAACTGGCGTCGCGTCTGGCCCAACGCGATGTAGACCCAGCCGGTGGCGACGTTGAACGTACCGAAGAACGCCGCCGGTGCCAGCACGCGGAATATGGCCACCGACTCCAGCCACTGGTCGCCGAGGACCGTCAGCACCGCCCGGTTCGCATCCACGAACAGGAACGCAATGATGGGCATCCCCGCCGTAACCGCCAGCAGCACCCCGCGCCGGTAGTAGGCGCGGAACCGTTCCATCTGGTTCTGCAGCCGGCTCAAGGTTGGAACGGCGACGGCCGTTAGCGGTACACCTATCTGCTGAATGGGAAGGAGTACCAGCTGATACGCCTTGCTGTAGAGTCCCGCCGGGCTGGCGCCGTAGTAGCGGCCGATGAGTACCTTGTCCAGATTGCGCGCAAAATAGTTGAGGAGGTTGAATCCCGTCAGGTGCACACCGAACGACAAAAGCACCCGCACGCCGGAACGCCTCGCCGGCCTGCCGGGCCGCCACCCGCACGCAATCCACACACCGGCGGCGGTGACAATTTCTTTGACAATCGGCATCAGAACGAGCGACCAGTAGCCCAGGCCTGAGAGAGCGCACAAGACGGCGGTCATGAGTCCGATCGTCATCGCCGTTATCTCGATGACCGCGATGGCGCCGAACCTCATTTGCCGCCGCAAGAGCGCCTGGTGCTGTACGATAAGACCGCTGAAGATGACGGTGGCGGCGAGGGCGACGGTAATCGCCCGGACACGCGGCTCGTCGTAGAGCCAGGCGAAGAGCGGTGCAGCCGCGGCGGTGGCCGCCATGATGAGCAGGCTCGCACCGAGATTGATCCAGAACAGGGTGCTGACCTGGGCGTGGGTGATGTCGTGGCGCTGCACCGTGGCCATCGCCAGTCCCATATCCTTGAACGTCGCGATGAAACCAATGATTGCCATGACCATGGCGATGAGACCGAAATCTTCGGGTGTCAGGACGCGGGCCAGGACGGCGATGGAGACCAGGGTGAGGATGAACTTGGCGCCCTGGTTTCCGATGGTCAAGGCACCGCCGCGGACAGAGCGCCCGCGAAGGTCACCGGTGAGGTGGTCGACCTTGAGGTAACGCTCGGGTCCGTGGTCGGAGTCGTTGGGCGGTGGCACGATCGGATCAGGGCAGTTGGAGAACGGGTAAGTCTCTACAATTCAACGGAGAAAATACTGGAATGCCCGTTGCAGGTCAAGGAGGATGGACCGCGCTGCAGGCCACCGGCGCTTGTGGCCGTTCTAAACGTCTTCGGTGAAAATCCCGGCTAAGGTGCAGATGTCGTATCGGCGGGTGCGGCAGGTTTTTTCTTCTTGCCGAAATCCAGCAGCTTCTTGAGGCCGTCCTTCTTCAGGTCCTCGAGGTTCGATCTGTCTTTTCCGAAAAGGTCGAGGCCCTTGTTGAGCAGCGCCTTCTCGAGCACGCTCTGGACGAAGTCGGGACGGGGCTTGGCCTTCACGTCGGGAAGCCTGCCGGTCAGGAGAAAGGGTATCTCGATCTGGCCCTGGTCGTTGCGGAGGAGGGAGGCGGCGCTGAAACCGCTGACCAGGTCCGCGCTCAGTCCCTGGGATACGGTCAGGGTCACGGCGAGATTCAGCCCGCCGCTCAAGTCCAACTCCCCCTTGCCCAGCATCGCGTAATCGCCGGCGTCCAGCGTGACATTTCGCGCCTTGAGCTTGCCCCCTTCGATGACAAACGTACTCTTGAATTCCTTGAACGCCGTGTCGGCGCTCTTGAAAACTTTCGGGTACTTGTCGCGCACGTTCTGCGACACCCAGTCGGAACGGCCGGTAATCGCCGCCAGTTGATCGACTATGTTGCTGAACATGTTGGTGCCGATAATCTCACCCGCGAAGAACTCGGCCACCCCGTCACCGGCGACGGTCTTTTGAATGCTGTTCCAGTCCTTGCCGTTTCCGGATATTTTCAGATCGAAATTGGCTTTGCCTCTCACGTGCTTGCGCGCCACGCCGGGCAGCGCCTCGAACACCTGCAAGAGGTTCAGATTGCGGGCCTTGGATTCAAAACTGAACGACGGGGAGGTCTTGTCCATCACGACCCGGCCGGATCCGGTCAGCGAGCCATCCAGTGTCTTGGCCTGGATGTCGGTGAGATCGATCACGTTGCCTTCGATGGAGTACTTACCCGACAGGTCCCGGTAGTCGAAGTTGGCCACCGAGCCCGAGCCGGTGGATATCTTGCCGCGGTTGACGGGTGTCTTGTCCTTACTCACGCGCATGCGCCCCTGCACGACGACGTTGTTCATGACTTCCGGTTTCTTCGCGGCCGGGTTGGGCAGCTTCACGTCGACCAGCGCCAGCGCCGCCGAGTTGGCCCGGTAATCCACAGTCAGCGGGTTGAAGCGGACGACGGTCGCTTCGCCATCGATGCGGGAATCTCCGATTTTCAAGGAGACATTTTTGATCTCCGCTTCGCGGTCGGTGAAAGTGATGTCGGCGCGGATGTCCTGCAGCGGTTTCGGCTGCTGCGGGAGTCGTGCCGACCCGCCTCGCAGCGTCGCCGTGCCGCCCACGGTGGGGAGCTTGCCGTCTGAGATCGGTCCCTTGACCTGCACGTGGAACTGGATACGCCCGGCCAGCTGGTACGGTTCCATGGCCGGGAACACGGCGGCCCACCCGTCGAGGCTGGTGGGTTCGGAAGCGGCGGTCAGCACGAGCGACGGGATCTTGCCCGGCACGAACTCGCCGTTTCCGGAAACCTTCAAGGTATGAAACAACACCTCCAGGTCGCTGATCAGGTACTTGCCCGCGTCGGCTTGCAGGGTGCCCCGCAGGCTGAGCGGCACGCCGTCACTCTTGTGAAATCCGTCTGCGCCCCGAATTGTCGCGCCGGTGGCATCGACGTCGAGCGTGATCCCCAGGTCGGGCAGGGAGCCCTCAACCGCAGCTGTCAGCTTGACCGGGCCGCTTATCTCGAAACCCTGGGGCAGCGCCCCGCCGAGTTGCGGCAGCGCGGCAGCGGCCGCACCGAAGTCGACCGGGCCCAGTGTGGCCGTTGCCTCTACGTGCATGTTCTGCGGATTCTCGCCGATGGGTCCAAAGGTCGCCCGCAGGGTCAGGTTTTTCTTTTCGGAGAAAAGCGCGGCCTCCAGCTCGAGCGATATGGGGTTGGTGAGGTCGATGTCCTGCACCTTCGAGTTCATGTCGGTGATCCGCAGCTCGAGTCCCTGCGCCTGGTCGAGATAGACCAGCTCGCCGCCGTCGAGGTTGACCAAAGAGATCACGAAGGCGGCGGGCGAAGCGGATTGCGGGTCGGTGGATGCGGGCGGACTCTGCGGGCCGCCACCGCCTCCCGGGGCAAACGCGTTTACATTGAGCTGGCCTTCCCGGTTGCGGATAATCCGGATCACGGGATCACGCAGGGTAACCCGTTTGACCTCGAACTCCTTTCTCAGCAACGGCAGCAGTTTTGCATTCACCTGCAGTTCCGCGGCGCGGAGAAACGGCTCTGAAGAAAAACCGGGGTCGTCTGCCACCGCGAAGTTCTCCAGACGAACGCCGATGCCGCCGCGCAGCGTAACGCCAATCTTCTCGACGGTTATGGTGCGCCCCAGAACGCCTTCCGCACGGCCGATCAGGAAATCCTTGTTGCGGTTGACCAGTCCCTCGAGATTCAAGAGTAGAATCACGACCCCGCCGGTGAGCACGGCCAGTGTGATCCCGATGACGAGAAGTCTCTTTTTCATGCTCCGCTTATCCCCTTGCTGTCATAGAAGGTCTTTGAGTTCCGCGACGGAAGAAAGCACCGCGTCGGGCACCACGGAGGAACGCTCCACGTCTTCCTGCCGGTACTTGCCTGTCTTTACCAGCACCCCGGCGATACCCACGCGCTGCGCGCCGCCGATGTCAGTCTCGATATCATCACCGACCATGATGACCTCTTTCTTGTCGAGTCCAAGATCTTTCAGGGCGGTCTCAAAAAAAGTCGGTGACGGCTTGCCGATGACCGTAGCCTGCTTGCCGGTAGTGTATTCGAGTCCGGAGACGAACGCGCCGATATCCATCCGCAGGCCCCGTTCGGTCTGCCAGAAGCGGCCTTTGTGAAGCGCTACCATCTCTGCGCCATCCATGACCAGGTTGAAAATTTCGTTCAGCAGTGTGTAACTCCAGCGATTGCCGATATCTCCAATCACGATGTAATCGGGGTGCGATTCCGACTGGGGCAGCCCTTTATACACCGGCAGGACGTCGTCGTCCACTAGCAAATAGCATTTACCATTGGGATTCCGGCGAAGATAGGCGACAGCGGCCTGGTGGACAGTGACGATAACGTCCGATGTGACGGGAAGACCCATATTGACCATCTTGCGCCACAGCTTCTCAGGCGGGAGGGTCGTGGTGTTGGTCAGTAATCGGTACGGGATACCCTTTGAGTCCAGGTACTTCAGCGTGTCCGCCGCGCCGGGCACCGGGGAATTGCCCACGTGGACCACGCCGTCCATGTCGAAAAGGATCCCTTTTACGTTGTCAAAAGGTTTCGTTTGCATGGAACTGGTTTCTCAGCGCAGTTTCTCAGCCTCTACGGGGTTGGCGGTGAGAGCAGTATCAGTCCTGGAGGTTTCCGGCGTGAATCAGCCCCTCGAGGTCCAGAATGCGGATCTTCTTCTTGTCGGTCGCGATAAGGTTCTCACGTTTGAGATCGGCGATGGTGCGCACCAGGGTCTCGGTCGCGGTGCCGACGACGCTCGCAAGCTCGTCGCGGGACAACTTGACGGCCAGAGCGGCGGAGTCGCCGTCATCCGTGCCGTAGACCTCCCGGAGAATCAGAAGGGTCTCGGCCAGACGTTCGCGAACCGGCTTTTGTGCGAGATTGACGATCTGCTTCTGTGCCCGCTGCAGTTCTCCGGACAACAGGCGGATGACCGTCATCGGAAAATGCTCGTCCGATTTGAGCACCTCAAAGAAAGTAGCCTGGGGAATGAAACAGACGACGCAGTCCTCGAGCGCGGCCGCAGACACCGAATACGGCTCGCCGCTGACCAGCGACCGGTAGCCCAGGATGTCGCCGGCCTTGGCGAATCGCACGATCTGGTCACGCCCTTCGTCTCCGGTCTTGTAGACCTTGACCTTGCCGTCGTGGATACAGAAGATTCCCTTGGGCGCGGAACCCTCCTCGAAAATAACGTGGCCCTTCTTGAAAGCGTTACAGGCCTTGGTGGTGTCGATCGCCTCGAGACTCGCCGTATCGACGTCTTTCAGCGCCGAATTCAGCCGCATCTCGCAGGCGTTACAATAGAGCCGTTCAGATGATTCTGTCATGGCAATACCCACTTTCCCTCTCATTATACCGCATCGACCGCCAGCCTGGTAAGGGAAAACTGATATAGGTCACGTTCTGCTCGCACCCTGGTATGATAGTGTAATTCATTGTCAGTACGATAATTAGATGTGTTGTTTCTTGCCAGCTTCAGGCTGTGCCACCTCGGCCGTCCGGTGCCAGAAGTCGAGGATCCTGGCGCCGAGCAGGATGAGGAGCGCGAGCACGTACATCCAGGTCAGAAAGACCGCCGCACCGGCCAGCGCGCCGTAGATTGCCTGACGCCTGACGATGCCGGCGGTGATGAAGGTGCCGAGCTTCTGCAGGCCCGCCCACGCGCCGGTTACCGCGAGCGCGATGACCACCGCATGAAAAAACCGTGGCGTCTTCACCGGCAGGGTCAGGTAGAGCACCAGGAGGAACACGGCGAACACCCACTCTGAGAAGTACCGGCCAAAAAACGACACGAGCGCGGGGTGCTCCTGAAAGAAGGGCAGCTCGCCGAACAGGTCCAGAGTGTAACCGGCCGCCGCAGCGACCGAAAAAAACGTGATCGCCCCCACGACATACGCGAACGAGATGACGCGGCCGGTGAGAAAACCGACTTTCTTCTTGGTTCCCATAACCGCGTTGATCCCTTCATCGAGTGCGTCGAACAACCCCATCGCCACGAGAACCATCGTGACCAGGCCCAGCGCCCCGAAACCTTGCCAGTTCGTCGCCGCACCCTGTATCTGTGAGAGAATTTTTTCCCCGATGCCCGGCGGCAGCAGCTCGAGTACCGTGACACTGACCTGCTGATAGATGCCCGGGTTGTTTTTCAGGAAATAACCAGTGGTGGCGGCGATAATAAAAAGAAACGGAATGAGGCCCAGCAGAAAATAAAAAGCCAGTCCCGCCGCCATCATCGGCACGCGGCGGTCGAAGAAACCGTCCCAGGCGCGCTGTACGGCCCGTGCCAGACCGTTGAACGCGTTACGCACCATCATCCACAGTCTGCGGGATCGCTCGATGGGCGTTCCATGCGGCGTCACGATATCATTCCTTTGACATTTCCTTGGTCGTGAACCGCGTGATTCGAAACCGCATCGTTTCTCCGTTGTCTTGCCGGTTTGCGCGAGGTCAAACAAGTGGGGAACGGACTAGACGATAGTCCCAACACGCGCGGCCGTCAACCCTTGCTCAACGCGCTTCCATCTCCGCGGCGGCCCGGCGGCCCCCCGCTACATTAACCGGTACGAGCAGCAGCCAGCCGGCGATCAGGAGGATGGCCACGGAGAGCACCGAGAATCGCGGGTTGCCGGTGAGCACGCCCACCCATCCCATCAGCAGTGGACCTACCATGGTGGAGAACTTGCCCAGCATGTTATAGAAGCCGAAGAACTCGGCGGCCTTGTTGCGGGGGATCAGGGTCGAGTAAAGCGAACGGCTGAGCGCCTGCACGCCGCCCTGCACCAGACCGATGGTGATGGCCAGAATGTAGAAGTCGCTCACAGTCTTCATGAAGAATCCGAAGACACACGCTCCGATGTAGACGGCGATGCCGATGTATATGCCGGTCTTCGCTCCGATCTTCTCGCCGAGTTTGCCGAAGACGAGCGCCGCCGGAAACCCGACGAACTGGGTGATGAGAAGCGCGACAATGAGACTGTTGGCCTCGAAGCCGAGGGAAAGACCGTAGTCCACGCCCATGCGCGCGATGGTCTGTACGCCGTCGATATAAAGGAAATACGCGATAAGAAAAAGAAACACCACGCGAAGCTGCCGGAGGTCGTCGAACGTGCGGCGCAGTTGGCTCAATCCCGCCCTTATCGTATCCCATGCCCGGAGGGTCGGGGTCTGCGGTTCCTTGACGAAAAGCATTATGGGAATGGAGAACACCGCCCACCACAAGGCAACAAGAACGAAAGAAAGGCGCACCGCTTGTGAGGCGTCGCTCAGCCCGAACCAGTGCGGGTTCCGCGTCATGGTTACGTTGAGGCCGAAGAGCAAACCGCCGCCGAGATAGCCGAGCGAGTAGCCCAGGGCCGACACGTAGTCCATGCGCCGGCCCGCGACGCTTACCAGCAGCGAGTCATAAAATATAATACTCGCGGAAAACCCGATGCTGGCGGCGACAAAGACCGCGATCGCCAGTTGCCAGTCGCCGCGAGAGACAAGGCACAGACCGGCTGTCATGATGATGCCCATGAGGGCGAAGAAAAAGAGAAAGCGTTTCTTGGCGCTGCCCTTGTCCGCGATCGCGCCCAGGAAAGGCGCCAGAAACGCGACCACGATGCTGGCCACGGAATTGGCCGTGCCCAGGCGCAGGGTGCTCACCGTCACGTCGGCTCCCGTGCTCCAGAATTGTTTGAAGAAAATGGGGAAGAATCCGGCGATAACGGTGGTGGCGAAGGCGGAGTTGGCCCAATCGTAAAATGCCCAGGCGTAGACACTTTTTCGGTTTGCTAATTGAGGCATCGGGGTCATTTCAATTTGATGAAACAATCGGCGTCGAAGTGCCGCGCACTCCGGCGTTCGCCCTCGATGTCGCCCGAAATGGAATTGAAGTAAATGATCATCCTCGCTCGATCGTTCTCGCCCTCGATACGCATGACCTCGGGTGGAAAGCGGGTGGTGTTGGGAGACGCCTGTTTGTGGCCTGCCACCTGCTCGAACAACAGCGCCAGCGCCAGTGCGATCACGGTCTCGCCGTCGCGGCGGATCTCGAAGCTGGAACGGTCCGTGTCGAAAACGAGGGAAAGGGTGTCGCCCGGCGCGGGAATGATGTAGTGCGACTCGGCGGGACGAGTGAGCTTGACGTAGTAGTCGGCGGCATCGATCGCATAGGTCCGGTCACCGTGGTCGATGTTGAAATAAAAATTCCCGCGCTCGATACTCTGCCATTTAGGGACGTACTCGAGACCCATGTGGGTCATGAGCGCACGCACCCGGGGTGCCGTCGAGCGTCCCCAGGGCGCCGTGGATTGCTGCAGGGTATCGAGTTCGGCGAAGGCCTCGCCGAACCACGGTTCGATGCCCCGTGTACCCTGGTTTTCGATAAGGAACGTGAGTATGGCGGTGATTTCCTTGCGGTCGTCGAAGGGCACTTCTTCCGTGGCTCTGCCGATGCGGCCGCCGGCGAGCAGACCGGCTTCGACCAGAACATTTTCCAGACGGCCCGTCTGGCTTCGCCGGGACACCGATGAGGCTCCCCACGGCCCGTAGGCGGTAGCGAAGGCGATGATGCACAGGCTCGCCGGTATCACCTTGATGTTCCTGCTGCGGCTGAACACGAAGTAAATGGAAATCGCGGCGAGCCACACGGCGAGCAGCAGCAGAAAATAGCGCTTTTCCGTGAACCCGTACTGGTCGATGCGTTTCCAGATGGCCAGGAGCAGCATGATGATGGACGGGCTCAGCAAAATATAGAACCAGCGCGAGAACGACCCTACCCATTTGTTCCCCGTTTCACCTTTGACCGGATGAACCAGTAGCATGGCCAGAATGCCCGCGGTGGCGACGCTGGAAACAAGATATCCAAGCCATCCGCTCGGCCACTCGCGGGTCACGACGATCTTGCCCAGGTGCAGGGTCAGTATGGCGAGATACACGACGATCAGCGGGATCAGAATGTACTGGGTGAAGACTTTCAGTCCTTTGGGATAATCCTTCACGTCTTCGAGTGCGGGCAGGTCCTCTGGCACGCCGCCGAGAAAGAACCAGGTATTGAAAACCGCCGCGATGACGATCCACAGCCGCAGGTAGCTCTCGCCTTCCACGTCGACGCCGAGCAGCTTGTCGATCGCGGCCAGGGCGACGGCCAGCCCCACGTAGAGCACTCCCGAATAGAACACGGCGATGAGGAATCTCAAGAACAGGCTCTTGTTGTATTGCCAGAATCCGTTGATCTGGTTCGTGCGGGCAAAGGGCAGAAACGCGACGAGGAGGTGCAGGCCGGCGTTGAACTGCGCGTAACGTATGCCGGCGGCGGGCGTCACCCAGTCGGGCAGCAAGACGAAGTAGGTGGCCAGCGCGCCCAGCCCACCGAGGAGAAGCAGGACATGCTTCGGCCGGCTCCACCGGTGGCTTTCCGTGAAAATACTGAGCGCAAAGAACAGCGGAATCCCGAGCTGTGAGGTGAGAAGGATGCGCAAGGGGAGCGCGTTATCGCTGTCCTCCACGAGGGCGAGCGCGCTCGCGGCCGCCACTGCGGCGGTCGTCAGCACCAGCGGAAAGCGCAGAAAGGTGGCAGACGCCCCCGATACCAGCAATCTCAATGAGGTGAATCGCTTCAAACGACTCCTGCCCGTTCGGCCGACACCCGCGATCGCGGTTTACTGGAGGAGAATGAGGCAATCAAAAAAAACTGTCAAGGAATAGGGAATGCGGTAACATACACGCGATTTGCCGCTGAAAGGAACGCGATGAACCGCCGCCTTCTCATTACCTCGAGTTCGATCGTCATCGTCCTGGGGATTGCCGCCGCGGTAGTCCTGCGTGCGACTCTGTTTCATACCCACCTGCCGCCGGTCGAGCGTGGGCGTCGCATCGCCGAACGTGAAGGGTGCTTCGCCTGCCACGGTCCGGGCGGCCTCGGCGGCGTGCCGAATGCCGGGCGTCGTGAGGGCAACGTCCCGGGCTTTGCCGGGCAAGACGAAGATCCCGACGAAACACAAGACGGCGGTCATGTCGAGGATGCGGACCACGACCACGCCTCGCACGAGGATACGGAGGTCCGCCAGTGGATCCGCGATGGCGTGCCGGAGGACAGGGCGAACAGCAAGCAATGGCAGGCGGAGCGCGACGCCGGCGCTATCTCGATGCCGGCCTTCGGCGACAAACTGACCGACCTCGAAATCGATGACCTCGTCGCCTTCGTCAAGGCTGCGGGCGGTGCAAGATCACTTGCCACGCCTCTGCAAGAGAAGGGCTACGACCGCGCTCGCGAGTTGGGGTGTTTCGGCTGCCACGGTCCGGGCGGCCGCTTTTCGCCACCCAATCCGGGCTCGCTCAAGGGTTACATTCCTTCCTGGGACGGGGAAGATTTTCCGGAGCTGGTGCGGGACCGTGAAGAGTTCGACCAGTGGGTGTTGAAGGGAATCAGCGACCGTTTCGACAAGAGCCCGTTTGCGCGCGTGTACCTCGACCGCGCCACCATCCACATGCCCGCGTTCGAGCGACACCTGCAGCCCGGCGACCTGGATGCGATGTGGGCCTATGTGGAATGGCTCCAGTCGCGGGAGCATTGAAGCGTTGCGGTCACGGTGCGCGGCGGGGCGGTGTTGGATTGCCTCCGTCGCCGTGCTCCACTTCGCTCGGCTACCCGCCGCGGCGCGATCGGCGCACCACCACTTGGTCCCGCGACGGGTCCGTCAACAATCCGATAGCGCCCGGCGTAGCCACACACAGCGATTCTTTTTGACGCATTGAGGCTAGTCCCCGTGGTAGAGCGCTTTGATCCGGCCCCAGGTGGTTTCTTCCACGGGCACGATGCAGTTGCACGTAACGTCGGGATTGACGACGACGGACCTTACCGGTACCGGGTTCTTCGAGCCGACGCAGGAGGTAATCGAGGGAGACGGCGGGGTCACGTTGGTGTTGCCCACGACGTCGATCGAACTGCACGGCGATGACGTGCCGGCGCCCACGTAATTGATGGTCAGGACGTGGGTGGGCGTCGGCTCGCAACTTCCAAAAATAATTGAAATGCCCTTGTCCGAGGTGCCCTGTGTAGTCGCGAAGATCCACGTATCGGAGACCCACGACCCCAAGAACCCGGGACCCGGCTGAACCATGAAATCGCAGGCGCCGGCGCCCCCGTGGTCGGTGAGGACCACGTAGACAGTAATGGGCCCGGGCGAGTTGTCCGTCACTGTGCAGCCGTTGCCGCCGGGATCGGCGAACAGACCGATTTGCCCTGTCTGGGCAAGCGCCACGACCGGAAGTGCCACAACTATGCACGCGGCGAATAGCAATCTTTTCATGAGGCCTCGTTTCAAAGAAACCGGCTGGGGGAGGTGGAGTCGAGCCGGCGCGGGTCGCGACCAGCGACCCACCCAAGCTTGTGTCAGGAGCATAGCATAAACGCATGCCGCCGTCCACGCAACGCGGACGGTGTAAGGGAATGCCACGCATACCGTCTAATCCAACAGTTGCCGGAGGAGGAAGCTACGAATGCTGAAACGATTGATTCTGACAGCCACCCTGGTCGCGGCGGTGACGACCATGCCTGGAATCTCGATATCGCAACGTAGTTCGTACGGAATCCTGGGCCAAAAAGCCCCCAATTGGGGTGTCGGCGAATGGTACAACCTGGGCGAAGGGGTAGAGCGCATCGAGGTGTCCGATTTCAGGGGCAAGATAGTCTACCTGTTCGGATTTCAGTCGTGGTGTCCCGGGTGCCATTCCCACGGATTTCCGACCCTGCAGGCCGTCGAGGCACACTATCAAGACAACGAGGACGTCGTTTTTGTCGCGATTCAAACGGTTTTTGAAGGCTACCAGGTCAACACGTCACACAAGGCCAAATCGACCGTCGATCAGTTCGATCTCGATATTCCGGTCGGTCACGATGCAGGCAACGGTGCGGGCTCTGTCGTCATGAGACGTTACCGGGCGGGGGGAACGCCGTGGGCGGTCATCATCGACCGCAATGGCTACGTGCGGTTCAACGGCTTTTCGATCCAGTCGGCGCAGGCGGTCTCTCTTATCGACCGCCTGTTGAAGCAGCCGGCCAGGGGCTAGCAAGGGCAGACAACGCCAACTCGACATCCCGCTGACCCCGCAGCAAAAAAGCCTCCCGGAGAACCCGGCGGGCTTTTTTGTTTGCCAACTTTACCGCGGCTACGCTGTTCGGTTGTTGACGGACCCGTTGCGGGCGCACCGCCGATCCCGCCGCTAGTCGTCCCAGTTGAGCATGCCGGACTGGTATTCGGTTACCCGCGTTTCAAAGAAGTTTTTTTCCTTGCGCAAATCAATCACTTCGCTCATCCACGGAAATGGATTCTTCGAGCCGTAGAGCTTGGGCAGGCCGATCTTCTCCAGGCGGCGGTCCGCGATGTACTGGATGTACTCGTTGATAACGTCGGCGTTGAGCCCGAGGATTCCCTTGGGCAGGCAGTCCTTCGCGTAATCGTACTCGAGCTCGACCGCTCGGGCGACGTTCTTCGTAATCTCGGCCTTGAACGGCTCCGTCCAGATGTCGAGGTTCTCCTGGACGATGGTGTTGATTAGATCGGTGCCGAAGGTGAGGTGGACCGATTCATCGCGCAAGATAAACTGGAACTGTTCACCGACGCCAACCATCTTGTTCTGCCGCAGAAAGGACAGCATCATGACGAATCCCGCGTAGAAAAAGATGCCTTCCATAATCAAGTAGTACCCCACCAGGTCATGCACGAAACGTTGCACGTTCTCGGTGCCCTGTGTGGTGAAGCCGGGGTCGAGAATCGACTTTGTGATTTCGATGACAAACTCGTCCTTCTTGCGAATGCTCGGAATGTCGAGGTACATATTGTAAACTTCTTCGGGATCGAGACCCAGCGTGTCGCAGCAGTAGATGAACGTGTCTGTATGGACCGCTTCCTCGTAGCCCTGGCGCAGCAGGTACTGGCGACACTCCGGGTTGGTGATGTGCCGGTAGATGGCGAGCACGATGTTGTTGGCCGTCAAGCTCTCCGCCGTCGAGAAGAAACCCATGTTCCACAGTACGAGCCGCTTCTCATCCGCGGTCAGCGCCGTTGGACTCCGCCACATCTCCACGTCCTTTTGCATGTTTACTTCTTCGGGAGTCCAGTTGTTGGCAACACCGGTCTTGTAGTGGTCGCGCGCCCACTTGTATTTCATGGGCAGAATCTTGTTGGGATCGGTCGACGAGCAGTTGATCAGCGTTTTCTCATTTCGTCCTGGGGCCATGGATGTCCTTTCTTTGCCCGATAAGGGGTGTTCGGAAACAAAACAAATGGGTGCGCGCGCAGGTTGCCGGAGCGTACCGGGGTTACTGACAAGCTTCGCACGTCGGATCGTCCATAAGACACTGCGAGGATACGACCGCAGTTGCCGGCACCTCGATCGGAGCGTCTGGAAGCGCCGGAATGTCCTCGGGGCGCAGGGCGTCGTCGTACTTCTTGCTCGCGTCCAGGGTGCTCTTTTCAATGCCCGAAGCTCCCAGGGTCCTCAAGTAGTACGTCGTCTTCAGTCCCATGCGCCACGCGTACTGGTAGATATCCGAGATGAACTTGCCCGAGGTGCTCGCCGTAAAGATGTTGATCGACTGGCTCTGATCGATCCACTTTGCGCGCAGAGCGCCGTGCATGACGATACTCTTGGGTTCGATCTCGAAAACTTCCTTGTATTTCAATTTGAGAGACTCGGGGATCTCGGCGATGCTCTGAACGCTGCCGTCGTAATACTTGAGTTTTTCGCTCATCTCGTTGTTCCACAGGCCGAGTTTCTTGAGATCGTCGACCAGGTATCGGTTGATGATGGTGAACTCGCCGCTGAAGTTGGACTTGACGTAGATGTTCTTGTAGATGGGCTCGACCGAAGGAAAACAGCCCGCGATATTCGCGATGGTCGCTGTCGGAGCGATGGCCATGCAATTCGAGTTGCGCATGCCGTGCTGCGAGACATGGTCGCGCACGGGAGTCCAGTCCATCCGGGGGCTCAGGTCCAACCCTGTCTTGATCCCTCTTTCCTCCTCGAGCAGCGCCATCGTATCCAGGGGGAGAATACCGCGGTCCCACTTGGAACCTTTGTAGCTCCCGTAGGTGCCCTTCTCCGCGGCCAGGCGCGACGAAGTGAGGATGGCGTGGTACGAGATAAACTCCTGGGTGCGGTCGGAGAATGCCATAGCCTCGTCGCTGTCGAACCTCATACCTAACCTGTAGAGCGTATCCTGCACGCCCATCACTCCGAGCCCGACGGGGCGGTGGCGCAGGTTGGCGTTTCGCGCCTCTTCGGTCGGGTAGAAATTCAGATCGATTACGTTGTCCAGCATTTGCATGGCAGTCGCCACGGTCGCCGCGAGCTTCTCCGTGTCCAGCCGGTCCCCGTCTACGTGGTGGGAGAGATTTATCGAACCGAGGTTGCAGACCGCCGTTTCCTCCGCCGACGTGTTCAGCGTGATCTCGGTGCACAGGTTCGAGCTGTGTACGACGCCCACGTGATCCTGGGGCGAGCGGATATTGCTGGGGTCCTTGAACGTGATCCACGGGTGGCCGGTCTCGTAGAGCATCGTAATCATCTTGCGCCACAGCTCCCGCGCTTCGATCTTGCGAAAGAGCCTGATGTGGCCGTCCGCGGCCATGCGCTCGTACTCCCGGTAGCGTTCATCGAACGCCCTGCCGTACAAGTGGTGCAGGTCCGGTGTCTCATCGGGCGAGAAGAGCGTCCATTCCTCCTTGTCCATCACGCGCTTCATGAAAAGATCCGGAATCCAGTTGGCCGTGTTGGTGTCGTGGGTTCTGCGCCTCTCGTCGCCGGTGTTCTTGCGCAGTTCGAGAAAATCTTCGATATCGTAGTGCCACGTTTCCAGGTAGACGCAGGTCGCACCACGGCGCTTGCCGCTGCGGTTGATGGCCGCCGTGGTGGCGTCGACTATCTTCAAGAAGGGCACGACGCCCTGGCTGCCCACGTTCGTGCTCTTGATCAGCGAACCGGTCGCGCGGATGTTCGTCCAGTCGTTGCCGAGCCCGCCGGACCACTTGGAGAGCTGGGCGTTATCCGAGATGGCTTTCATGATGTGCGACAATTCGTCTTCGACCGTCGTCAGGTAGCACGAGCTCATCTGCGCGTGTTTCGTTCCCGAGTGAAACAAGGTCGGCGTCGAGGGCACATAGAGCAACGACGAGATCGTTTCGTAGAAATCAATGGCGCGCGCTTCAGGATCCTTATCTCCGAGCGCCAGTCCCATCGCCACGCGCATCCAGAAGTACTGCGGGTTTTCCATTATCTTCTGATCGAGATCCTTCAGGAAATAACGGTCGTAGAGAACCTGGGCGCCAAGGTAGTGCAGCAGCCGGTCTTTTTCCGGCGCTATCGCTTGGCACATGCGATCGAGGTCGAACTCGAGCAGCCGAGGGTCGAGGCGGCCGGCCTCGACACCGTAACGAAGCTTTTCCTTGAAGGATCGTTTGTAGATTTCTTCGAAGTTGTCGTCGAACTCGTTGATGCCGATAACGTCCTTGTATAGATCGTTGAAGAGAAAACGCGCCGCCACCAGCGAGTAGGCCGGGTCCTTCTCGATACGCGCGCGCATCGCCATGATGATCGCCTGGTTGATCTCGCGCGTGCTGATCCCGTCGAAGACGGCGAGCTTGGTGTCGCGGATGATCCCGACGACGTCCACCTGTCCCTCGAAGCCGCGGCAGCTGTTGGCGATCGCCTCTTCGATGTCCCGTACGTCGAATCGCTCACTGTCACCGCTGCGCTTTCGGACGCTGAGATCGCGCCTTTCGATTTTTTCTAGGATTTCGTTTCTGCGGTCTTCGCGCAGCGTCTGGTGCTCACGGCGGTAGAGAATGTAGACCTTTGACACCGCGAAATAGCTGTGGTCCGCGAGTTTCTTCTCGACCAGATCCTGGACGTCCTCGACGTCCGGTATGCGTTCGATGAACCGGCTCTCGAGAATCTCGATGATTTCATCGGTAATTGTCTCGAGAATCTCGTGTTGAATCGCCACGCCACTCGCGCGAAACGCTTTGTCCATTGCCCGTTCGATCAGGTCGCGTTTGAATTCGACGACGGTGCCGTTTCGCTTCTTTATTTTCTCAATGGCCATGGTTCTCCTTGTGGACGATGAAGGGATCTTCCCCAAAATATAGTCGATCTAAAGGAAACGTGCACTAGATATTGTGGTTCATCGGGATTTCCTAAAGGTGCGGAGGCGATAATATTTGCTGCAAATTCGCCCGTCAAGAAGTACCTTGTTATGTGAAAAAAATAATTTGTGGGCAAGCGACGGGACGCCGTCCATAAGGGAAATTTTGCGGCAAGAAGGAGCAAATATGGTGGATGGAGTCCGGTGTGTCCCCGACGATCGAGATCTTGAACGCCGACCCGGATGCGTGGTGGGGCCGCCTTGAAAGGAGACCTGTGTCTGTAGCCGACATCAAACAAAACCTCGAGCGGGTGCGCGAGCGCATCGCGCGCTCGTGTGACAGAGTGGGCCGACCGGTTGACAGCGTTACCGTTGTCGCCGTCACGAAGACCCACGGCCCGGCAATGATAGATGCGGTCATCGACGCCGGTATTTCAGATATTGGAGAGAACCGCATGCAGGAGTTCCTGAAGAAGAAGCCGGAGGTGAAACGGCCATGCAGGTGGCATCTCGTCGGCACCCTGCAACGAAACAAAGCGGGCAAGGCCGTCGGGGAGTTCTCGCTGATCCATTCGGTGGATCGCATGAAGCTCGCGGAAACGCTCAGTCGCCTAGGCGAAGAGCGTGCAATAACGACACGCGTGCTGCTCGAGGTGAACACGTCACGCGAGATCACCAAGCACGGCTTCGAACCGGAAGAGGTGCGAGCCGCCGTCGATGCCATCGGCTCCCTGCCCGGAATCAAACTGGAGGGCCTGATGACCATCGGGCCGCTGACCGACGACGAGACGGCGGTCCGGCGGGCGTTCCAATCGCTGTTCCGCCTCAAACGCAAAGTGGAAGGTTCGGCGAAAGACCCCATGCCACACCTCAGCATGGGGATGACTGACGATTTCGAGACCGCGGTTGAGGAAGGGGCGACCCTTGTCCGCCTCGGGAGGGTGCTCCTTGGGCCGCGTGGGCGCTAAGCGGCTGCGTGGGCGCTAAGCAGCCGGGTGGGCGCTAGGCAGCCGGGTGGGCGCTAAGCAGCCGGGTACGCCGGCGCCGGTACCCGAACCCGGTACCGAGGGTTGGTATCGGGGGAGGAAAAAAATTTACCATCTTCGGGTGATTGTTGTATGTTCTGGACAGTATGCGGGAACCGCCTCGCCTACTTGAGATGTAACTAATTGATAATTAATGAAATATGGCCGTTGCCCGTGCCCGGACGATTGGCGCAATATTTGCTGTTTTGGGGTTCGTACCCGCCTGCGGTACGCTGCAAGGCCGGTACGCCGGTTGACCAGAACACCACCAAAAAGTGTAGATAAGCCAAAGGATAGCCGCGCCGGGGGTGGCGTAGCGAGGGAGATTGGAACTAACTACCGGGCGCGGCCGCTCAGGTCGCCGGCACGCACCGGGCGCCTGTCTCGAGGGAGGAACGATAATGCGTTTGACGCCGCTAGACATCAGGAAACAGGAATTCAGGAGGGTGATGCGGGGGCTCGATACCGACGAGGTGTACGCGTTTCTCAGCACCATCGCCGACGAGTACGAAGCGGTCTTGAACGACAACAAGGCGCTGCGTGAGCGTGTGCTCGAGTTGGACGACAAGGTTCAGGAGTACCGCAACATGGAGAAGACGCTGCGCGATACCCTGTTGACCGCCGAGCGGGTAACGGTCGAGGCGAAAGACAACGCCCGCCGTGAGGCCAACTTGATCGTCAAAGAGGCCGAGCTGGAGGCCGAGAAAGGCGCGAGGGACATCAAGGCCGCAGCCATACGCCTTCGCCAGGAGATCCTGTCGCTACGGCGGCAGCGCGACGCCTACCTCACCCGCATGCGCATGATGGTCGAATCGCACCAGAAATACCTGAAGACTGCTGAACTGGACTTTACCGAAGAGGACCAGGAGCTGGAGAAGACCCGGAAGACCGACGTGGCGGAAACGCCGCGAGAGACCCCGCCGCGATCAGCGATAGCCCGCCCGGTCGAAGCAACGGCCGTGCCCTCCGAGAGACTGGTACCCGCACCCAGGCCGGTCGAAGCGGTGCCGGACACACCGCCGATGCCCGCCGTGCCGGATACGAGCGAGCGACCCGCGCCGGACCGCGAGGCGCCGGCCGCCATAGGTCTGCCCACCAGCACCGCGGTGCTTGCCGACGATAACTCTTCGCGCCTGAACAATATTCTCGATCGCCTCGTCAGGTCGCGCCGCAGCAAGACGACTGTTGTCGACCAAGGTACCGCCCGACCAGAATTCGAGGAGATTCCCGCGCCACCGTCGGCGCCGCCCACCGCCGCCGAGAACGTGGCGCCGCCGCCAGCCAGCCCCGCTCCCGCGTGGCAGCCAGAGCCTGCAAGTGCAGAGGGCCCGCGTCCGGTGCCCGCGCAAGATGACAGCTCTCAAAAGGACGTGTTGGAGCCCGCGGCCGTGCCCACTCAAGGCAGCGAGTGGTCTCTGGAACGGC
The DNA here is from genome assembly GCA_036478295.1 of Candidatus Krumholzibacteriia bacterium. Lineage (GTDB taxonomy): Bacteria > Krumholzibacteriota > Krumholzibacteriia > WVZY01 > WVZY01 > JAZGDW01. The sequence continues at coordinate 4,317 of JAZGDW010000017.1, read as the reverse complement.
TGAAGCAGGATATTCTGTCGCGCTCCCGCAAGAAGGATGAAACGAGTTGAGAATGTCGCCGGCGAGCGGCTCGCGTTCCTGGTGACATTGCAACCCCGGGCCTCGCGGGGCGAAATCGTCGGATGGAATGACGCAGCTCACCTACGGATCCGCGTCGCGGCGCCGCCGGTCGACGACAGTGCCAACCGGGAGTTGATCAAGCTGCTCTCCAAGTTTCTCCACGTGCCGAGGACGGAAGTAATCATTGCGTCCGGGGGGCACTCCCGGACCAAGCGCATCACCGTTCCGCAATCGTGCGAGAATCGTCTTTTAAGCATTGCGGACATCTGATAGAATACCGAATCCTTGAAACCAAAGAAGGGTTTTTACGCCGGGTTTCGTGCGAGTTCGCGCGGATTTCGGGCGTGACGGGCAGCACGCGAGAGACCTGCAGCAGGAGTTCCAAGCAAATCCTGGGCAGTTGACGACTTGGTGCGCGTTGGAGGGAGCAAGCGGTGAAAAATCTTTACGGCAACATTCAAAAAGCCGCGAACTACGTTCAAGAAAAGATTTCCAAGACCCCGCGGTTCGCCCTCGTGCTGGGCACCGGTCTCGGCGGCATGGCCGAAGCGATCGAAGCGGAGGCAACGATTCCGTACGGCGACATCCCTCACTGTGTCAAAGCGACGGGTCTGGGCCACGCCGGCAACCTCATTGTCGGGTCACTGGGCGGCAAGCACGTTGTGGCGATGCAGGGGCGGCTCCACTACTATGAGGGACACTCGATGCAGGAGATAACGTTTCCCCTGCGGGTGATGCGCGCGCTCGGCGCCACCGAATTGATTATGTCCAGCGCCGTGGGCGGGATGAATTCGCATCTCGACCGCGGTGATATCGTCGTGCTTACCGACCACATCAACCTGATGGGCGACAATCCGCTCATCGGTTGGAACGACGACCGCCTGGGCGAGCGTTTTCCCGACATGTCCGAGCCGTACTCGCACGAGCGCCGCCGCCTTTTCGAGAAGATCGCGCTGGAGGACGGTGTCACAGTGCGCAGGGCCGTGCTAGCCGCCGTGGCCGGGCCGAACCTGGAGACGGCGGCGGAATATCGTTTTCTTCGCCGGATGGGCGCGGACGTCGTGGGCATGTCCACGGTGCCGGAGAACATTGTCGCGATCCATGCGGGCATGAAGGTACTCGCGGTCTCGATCGTGACCGACCTGTGCCCCGCGGATAATCTACAGCCCTCCAACGTCAAGGAGATCATCGCCGTTGCGGAGAAAGCGGAACCCACCCTGCGCGACCTCGTCATGCACTATCTCCGCCAGATGTAACCCCCGGTAAGATGAAAGAAGGACGGTTCAAATCCATCGCCACTCCCGACCGGATCCCCGAAGTCGAGAATTCCATCATCGATTTCTGGGATCGCGCGCATGCGTTCGAGCGCAGCATCTCGACCCGTGAGGGCAAAGAGCGTTTCGTGTTCTACGAGGGGCCTCCCACGGCGAACGGCAAGCCGGGCGTGCACCACGTCATGGCCCGCCTGTGCAAGGATATTATCTGCCGATACAAGACCATGCAGGGATACCAGGTGATCCGCAAGGGCGGCTGGGACACCCACGGGCTGCCCGTCGAGATCGAAGTCGAAAAAGAACTCGGCATCAAGAGCAAGGAAGAAATCGAAGCCTATGGAATCGGCAACTTCAACCGCAAGAGCCGCGAGAGTGTTTTCAAGTACGAAAAGGAATGGGTGAAGTTCACTAAACGCATCGGTTACTGGCTCGACATGGACGATCCCTACATCACCTGTACCAACGAGTACGTGGAAAGCGTTTGGTGGATTCTCAAGGAGTTCTGGAAAAAGGATCTCCTTTACCAGGGCCACAAAATCGTCCCGTACTGCCCGCGCTGCGAGACCTCGCTGAGCAGCCACGAAGTCAGCCTCGGCTACCGGGATGTGTCCGATCCATCGATCTTCATCAAGTTCCGCCGGGCTGAAGCAGATGACCGCTTTCTCGTGTGGACTACCACGCCGTGGACGCTCACATCGAACATGGCGCTCGCCGTGGGGCCCGCTCACGACTACGTGCGGGTCGAACACGGCGGCGAGACGCTGATTCTCGCCGAGGCGCTTCTGGGAGTGCTCGACGGCGAATACAAGGTCCTCGAGCGCATGAAGGGCGAAAAGCTCGTGGGCGTGCGCTACGAGCCGCTCTTCGATTTCTTCAAGGATGAAGAGAATGCGTTCGTCGTGCTGGGAGCCGATTTCGTCAGTCTCGAGGACGGCACCGGAATCGTGCACGTCGCCCCGGCGTTCGGTGAGGACGATTACCGGCTTTGCCAGACTGTCGGTATCCCCATCGTCCAGCCGGTGACGTCGACGGGTACCTTCACCGATGCGGTCACGCCGTGGGCGGGCAAATGGATCAAGGACGCCGACCCGTTGATCATCAAGGCGCTGGACGAAGGGGGCAAACTCTATCGCAGCGAGCGCGTCAAGCACTCGTACCCATTTTGCTGGAGGTGCGCGACGCCGCTCATCTACTACGCACGACTCTCTTGGTACGTCAAGACCACCGCTTTCAAGGACGAGATGATCGCGGCCAACAAGACCATCAACTGGGTTCCCAGGGAAGTGGGCGAGTACCGCTTCGGCAACTGGCTCGAGAACAACGTCGACTGGGCGCTGAGCCGGGAACGTTATTGGGGAACACCGCTCAACATCTGGCTGTGCGGTGGATGCGATACGTCCCATGCCGTAGGGAGCATCGAGGAGCTACGGGAGCTGGGCAAGAATATTCCCCGGGGCGACGAGCTCGACCTGCACCGCCCGCAGGTAGACGATTACCACCTGAAATGCCCGAAGTGCGACGCAAAAATGAAACGAGTGCCGGAAGTGATAGACGCATGGTTCGATTCGGGCGCCATGCCGTTCGCTCAGTATCACTACCCGTTCGACGAACAGAAGATGTTCGAGGACCAGTTTCCCGCAGATTATATCTGTGAGGGTATCGATCAATCACGCGGATGGTTTTATTCGCTGCTCGCCATCGCGACTTTCCTCAAGGGCGAGTCGCCCTACCGCAGCTGTGTCGTCACCGAGCTGATCCTCGACAAGAAGGGTCAGAAAATGTCCAAGAGCAAGTCGAATGTCATCGAACCTTGGGACGTCCTCGACAAGGAGGGTGCCGACGCGCTTCGCTGGTACTTGATCGCCAGCAGTCCGCCGTGGCTGCCGACGCGGTTCGACCGCAAGGGGGTGGTGGACGCATCACAAAAACTCATGGGCACGCTACGCAACGTGTACTCATTCTTCGCCATGTACGCGGAGCTGGACGACTACCGCCCGGGCGGGACGAAGGGCGAGCCCAACCTGCTGGACCGATGGATTCTCTCTCGCTTTCACAGTACGGTCGCCGAGGTCCGCAGGCAGATGGACGCCTACGAGATGACCCGCGCGGCGCGCGCGCTGCAGCGCTTCGTGCTCGATGAGCTGAGCAACTGGTACGTGCGACGGTCGCGACGACGCTTCTGGAAGGGCGAGATGGGTCCGGACAAGATCGCCGCCTACGAGACGCTGCACGCCGTACTCGACGGCACCGTCCGGCTGCTGGCGCCGTTCGCCCCGTTCGTTGCCGAGGAGGTGTACCAGGCCCTGCGTTCCGCGCTGGCCGGTGACGGTGCGGAGGATGACGACAGCGTACACCTCGAGTCGTTCCCCGAGAGCGACCAGGCACGAATCGACCGCGAGCTCGAGGACACCATGGATACGGCGCTCAAAGTGGCGGCGCTGGGACGGACGGTACGTAACGAGGCCGGCGTAAAGATTCGGCAGCCGCTGGCACGAATGCGGGTCCATGACCATGAGGGCCGCGCGCGGCAACTGCTAAAACATGCGGAAATCCGTGATATCGTCCTCGACGAGCTCCATATAAAGGAGTTGCTTCTCGTCGACGATCTGGGGAAGTACGTCAGCTTCAAGGCGGCGCCGGCGTTTCCGGTCCTCGGCAAGCGGTTCGGCAAGCGCGTGCCCGAGGTGGCTTCGAGTATCCAGTCACTTACCGGTGACGAGCTGGAGGCATTCCTCAGCGCGGGAGAGGTTACGATCAAGCTGGGCGACGAGGAACTCACGCTGGGACGAGACGAGATGTCCGTCGCCGTTGAAGGGAAGCAGCCGTACGGAGCATGGATCGAGCACGGGCTGACCGTCGCGCTCGACCTCCAGATTACGGAGCCACTGCGGCTGGAGGGTATCGCACGCGAGATTGTCAACCGCGTGCAGAATCTCCGCAAGAAAACGGGGTTCCACGTCAGCGACCGGATCCACATCTGCTA
>JAZGDW010000169.1:0-14637 GCA_036478295.1 Candidatus Krumholzibacteriia bacterium | reverse complement strand
CAGGCGGGTTTTCCCAAGATCATCACGGTGGATATCGGCAACCCGGAGAACTACCAGATACTGGACATTCTGGGCATCCCCTACACACTGGTCTCGCCCGCCGCGTTCGCAGGAGTGAACTTGACGCAATTCGACTTGTTGTACGTCGGCTGGACGCCGGGAGCGACCGTGGCGGGAATGCAGGCTCTGGTCGACAAGAGGGCGGAGATCAAAAACTTCGTAATCGCCGGCGGCGGGCTGGTTGCCCTGTCGGAGGCCGGCACCAACCCGCAGGACTGGCAATGGCTGCCCTTCACCATCGGTTTCCTGGGAATTGGCGGGGACAACGTCGATATAACCAACCCCGGTCATCCGGTGATGGCGGACCTGACGGACGCCGACCTCAGCAACTGGGGCAGTTCGTTTCACAACGTCTTCGTTGGTTACCCGTCTGACCTGGAAGTCCTCGCGATCGACGGTGGATCGGCGCAAGCCGTTGTGCTGGCGGGCAAATTCGGAGCGGGGCGGGTCTTGCTCACCGGCCTCGACCCCGACTGGCACTTCGTAAACGTTGGCAATCCGGGCGCCGGGGTTTTCCTGCGCAACGCACTGGAATGGGCCGGCGAGGGTGTGCGGTGGATCATCGCTGCCCCGCTTACCGGCACCGTCCCCGTGGGGATGTCGATGGATATCGACATTATGTTCAACGCGGCCGGACTGATCGCCGGCGGCTACGACGCCAACATTCTCATCGCGAACAACGACCCCCTGGACCCGAACGTGGAGGTGCCGGTTCATTTGCACGTGACCGGCGCACCCGATATCGTGCTCTCCGACACGCTGTTCGATTATGGGGCACACTTCGTCGGGGCGACGATCAGGGATACACTCACTGTGAGCAACGCGGGGACCGATATGCTCAACGTCAGCAGTGTCTCCACCGACAAGCCGGATTACACGGTGGACGTAACCGCCTTTGCGCTGGCCCCCGGCGCCAGCCAGGACGTCGTCGTCACGTTCTCGCCGCTTGGGCCGGGGTCGATTCCCGCGACCTTGACCCTTGCGAGCGACGATCCCGATGAGCCGACGGTCACCGTGGCGCTGCTGGGCACGGGAGTCGTGCCGCCGGTGATGGTGGTGTCGCCGGACTCGCTGGTTGACAGCCTGTTTACCGGTGATGTCTCGACCCAGGTGCTGACCATCGACAACTCGGCCGGTGGCAGTCCCCTGGACTTTTTCATCCTGATTAGAGCGGTCGCCTCGGCCACGGCGGTGTCAGTGCGTGGCAACGGCGCCACCTCGACCGGCTTCGGTGACGGGCTTCGCGGTGGTACGCCCGGGCTGGGCGCGAGGCAACGGACGATCACCATTCCGATGCCGAAGGACCTCGGTCTCAACGCCTTCGACCCGTCTGCCTTCCAGGAGCAGCGCCTCGTGCCGGCGGCACCGGCGGCGGCCCCCAGGATTATCACCGTAAATATCGGCAAGCCGGAAAACTACCAGGCTCTGGATATTCTGGGCATGGCGTACACGCTGGTCACACCGGCGGCGTTTGCCGCAGTCGACCTGAGGCAATATGACTTGCTCTACGTCGGGTGGACGCCGGGCGCGTTGTCGGCGGGAATGCAGGCCCTGGTGGACAAGAAGGCGGACATTGACGCCTTCCTGTCGTCCGGCGGCGGGGTGGTCGCCCTGTCTGAAAACGGCAGTAACCCGCAGGACTGGCAGTGGCTGCCCTTCAGCATTGGTTTTCAGTCGAGGAATTTCGATTTTGTCACCATCGTCAATTCCAGCCATCCCGTAATGGCGGGGCTGACCAGCGCCGATCTCAGCAACTGGGGCAGTTCGGCTCACAATGTATTTACGAGTCTGCCGCGTGCGCTGGAGGTTCTCGCGGTCGAGGGCTCCAGCACGCAAACGGCCATCGTGGCCGGACCCGTGGGCGCGGGCCGGGTTGTGCTCTCCGGCCTCGACCCCGACTGGCACCTGGTCAACCAGGCCCGGCCCGGTGCGGCGATTCTGCTGCGGAACGCCCTGGAGTGGGCGGGAGCAGGGGTGGGCTGGGTCCTTGCGGATCCGCTCATCGGCACGGTTGCGCCGGGCGCATCGGCGAATATCGACGTCACTTTCGATGCCTCCGGGTTGCTCGGTGGCGACTATCACGCCGAGATGATTATTTCCAGCAACGATCCGCTCGCAGCCGAAGTGGTGATCCCGGCACACTTGAACGTCACCGGTGCTGCCAACATCGCCGTGTCGACCCGCCTTGTCACGTTCCCGCCGCTCTTCATCGGCGGGTCTGATACGCGGTCCATCGTTGTCTCCAACGTGGGTACCGACGTGCTCACCGTTACCGGCATTACCTCGGATAATGCCGATTACACCGTGAACCTGACCAATTTCAATCTGAACCCCGGAGAGAACCGGACGATAGTGGTCACGTTTAGACCGAGCTCGGCCGGTCCGTTACCGGGCACGCTTACCATCGCCAGCAACGACATCGACGAGGGGCTGCTGGCCATCACGCTGGAGGGCGAAGGCCTGGTGCCGCCGCAGATCGTGACGCAGCCGGATTCGCTGCACGAAGCGCTCATCGCGGGCGACTCGGCCCAGCAGATTCTCACGATCCGCAATCCGGGCGGCAGCGATCTGATCTTCACTACTCTGGTGACCGCAGCCGGCGATTCGTCGGGCACGCCGGTCTCGCCTGCGGTATTCGGACGAGGCGGCCACGAGGGAGAGCGGTCGCGGTTCGGTAGCGGGCTGCGGGCGGGCGTGGCGCGTGACGGCAACACAACAACTGCCGTGATGCCGGACATCGCGCCGACGAGCGCCCCCGATGACGCTGCAACGGGCACCGCGGTGGTCTGGCTCCTTGTGACCCCCCCTTCGGGTACGATAAGCGCCGGGGACAGCCTGAATATCACGGTCACCTTCAATGCGTCCACCTTGTTGGGCGGTTCCTTCGCCGCCACCATACAGTTCAGCACCAACGTGCCGACACAACCAATCGTAACGGTGCCGGCGACGCTGGATGTGACCGGTGTTCCCAAGATCGGGGTGTCGACAACCTTGATCGATTTCGGAAGTGTCTTTATCGGTTTTCCGGACACCCGGTCGATACAGGTCAAAAACATCGGCACCGACCTCCTCAGCGTGAGCGGCATCGTCTCGAGCCATCCCGAGTTCACCATTGCGCCGACGACGTTCGATGTACCGATTGGGGGCCAGCAGACGGTCAACGTAACCTACGCGCCAACCTCGGTCGGGGCGGTGGCGGCGATCATGACCATCAGTAGCAACGATGCCAGCCAGAGCACGCTCGACGTCGATCTCACCGCGGAAGCCCTGGTGGCACCCGTCATCGTCGTTTCGGACGATTCGTTGAAGCACGTCATCCAGCCGGGTGAGATAAGGAATGATACGATCACCGTGTCGAACACCGGCGGCAGCGATTTGAACTGGAATCTCAACGTAACCGTGCCGACTGGATCGAGTCCGCTGGCCGCTGGTGGAATGGGTGGACCCGCAGGCGTGACAAGTCCCGGCAGGCCGATGGGGCGCGCCGCCACTGCCGGCGTTTTCAATGTACTGTGGCACGGGCATCACGGGCTCGGTGGCATCGCACTGTGGTCGATCATCATTTCCGACATAACGGCGCGGGGGGCTACCGTGGTGGAAAACTCCGGGCCTATCACACCCTCGCTGCTTGGTGGTTTCGATATCCTGTGGCTCGGCAACACAGCGATCCCCTTTACCGGCGCCGAGATTACCGCCATCGTGGACTGGGTGCTAGCCGGCGGCAGTCTACTGATCGAGGCGGATACTGCTCCGTCGGTGCCCATCTACGAGGGGCTGAACATAGCCATCGGGTCGGGAATTTTCTATTTCGCCGCGGCCGGATTCGGAGGGCCGACCAACCTGATCCACCCGCATGAAATGACCAGCGGTGTCAGCCAGATCACCCTGCTGGGTCCCGATGCACAGCTCATTCTGTTCGCGCCGGCGCAGCGGCTGGTCGACGACTTGTTCGGGCAGAGCATGATCGCGTACAGCGAAGTGGGTAGTGGACGCGTCGTCGCGATGACCGATCAGCCATTCCACGACGTCATGATCCACTTCGACGACAACCGTCTCCTGGCCAACCAGGTGTTCAACTGGATGGCACAGCTCGCCTGGCTAACGGTGACTCCGGTGACCGGGACGGTAGCTCCGGGCGGCAGCGTCGATATCATACTGAACATGGACGGCACGGTCCTGCCGCCGGGGATGTTCCAGCAGAACCTCAATATCTCCAGCAACGACCCGGCGACGCCCGTGGTCACGGTTGCGGTTCAGCTCGTCGTGGATTCGACGAACGTTGTGACGGCGTTCGGCGTGGACCTGAGGGTTCCCGTGGAATTCAGCCTGCATCAGAACTATCCCAATCCGCTGAATCCCACGACAACCATCGCCTACGATTTGCCGGCGGCGGTCGATGCGCGGCTGGTGATTTACAATGTGCGTGGTGAACGGATCCGTGAGCTGGTGAACGAGTTTCAGCAGCCCGGACGCTACAAGATTCAATGGGACGGTCGCAACACGCGGGGCGAGTCCGTGGCGAGCGGCGTGTATTTCTACAGACTCAAGGCGGGGAATTTCGTTCGCACCCGTAAGATGATTATGCTGAAGTAACACGCGACCGCAGGGGAGTGGGCGGCCTCGCTGTTTTACATGCAGCGGTCAACCCGCACGTTGAGCGAACATGGAAGAACCGGCTGGCGCCTCCTCGCTGGAGTAACCAGCCGGTTCTGTTTGTTCGGACGGAAACGCGTCTAGCTCGGCGGCATCGGCAACGCGGTGCCGGTCTCGAGCAGGCTCTTCAGGCTGCTGAGAATCGCCGGCCATCCCTCGCCGGTGTCCTTGTACGTCTGGTTCTCCGTCTCGAAGACGTGTGATACGGTGAGCTTCGACATCTCGCCCACCTCCTCGATCTCGTACGTCACGGTAGAGGGCGGGTCGTCGTTACCCTCGAATTTGAACGTGTACATGACGCGCTTGCCCGGGTCCACTTCGAGGATCTTGCCCGACACGACGCTTCGCTTTCCACCTTTCTTATCGTCTACCATGTAATCGATGGACGACCCCGCCTTGAACTCCGACTGGATCTCGGTGCTGTGAAAATACTGGACCGTGAGTTCCGGGTTGGTGAGCGCGTCCCAGACTTTGTCCGTACTGGCGCCGATGTAGAGCACGTACAGGTGTTGGGGTTTGGTTCCCATGGTGGGTTCCTCCTTTTCGAGCTTGTATTTGAGTGACGTCAGCTGCGACGCCCACAGGGCGCTGTAACGCGAGATCCACCGGTCGTAAATCGTCTGGATGGGAATCGCGTTCAGGTAGAGTTCCTTGGTCTTGCCGGCCCGGCGGGGGACGATGAGCCCCACGTCTTCCAGGATGCGGAGGTGTTTCATTACCGCGTAGCGGGTGAAATCGAACGAGCCCGCCAGCTCGGACACCGTCACCCCGGGGCTCGCCTTGACGAGATCGAGGATGCGGCGCCGGCTCGGATCGGCCAGCGCCTTGAACACCATATCGGCAGCGGTTGTTTTCATGTGACTCTAGAGTCACATATAACTCATGGCGGGTACCCCGCGCAAGCAAAAAGGTGACTATTTCGTCACTTGTTTGTAATTGATTGTAGTATAAAAGGTTACATTTGCCAGCTCCCGCTGCGGGACCAACTTTTGGTGGTGAGAGTAAGAGGCGCTCCCGCCTGCAGGACCAACTTTTGGTGGTGAGAGTAAGAGGCACTCCCGCCTGCAGGACCAACTTTTAGTGGTGAGAGCAAGAGGCACTCCCGCCTGCAGGACCAACTTTTAGTGGTGATAACAAGAGGCACCGCCGGTGCCGCGATACGCTTGCAAAGCGCCGTTACTTGATCAGCGTGACCTTGCGGTGGTCGGTCCACCCGTCCGACTGGAAGCGTACGAAGTACACGCCGCTCGCCACACTCGTGCCCGCCACGTCGGTGCCGTCCCACACGACACGGTGCGGTCCCACGCTGCGAACGCCGCCGATGAGCCGGCGCACGAGAGCCCCGCGCACGTCGTATATGGACACATGCACCTCTCTTGCGCGGTCCAGCTCGAACGAGATCGTGATCCGCGGATTGAACGGATTGGGATACGGGGTACGGAGCACAGGCCACCTTGACAAGCCCGGGATGAGCGGATCACCGATCCCGGTGACAAGGGCGTGCTCGAAGGCACCCATGTCCACGGTAAAGACGATGCGCGGATGGCCGGCGATATCGGTCGGCGGGAGGTTGGGCGCGCTGTTGTCGCCCGCGTCAATGGCGGGCGATGCGACCTCCAAAGACAGGTCGCCGCCGGCGGCGTTGACGAAGAGCGGATCGACGTCGATGTTGTTGCCGCCGTCCGTCCCCGTCGCGGGATTCCACGCAGCGCTGCCTCCCGAACCCTGCACCAGCGAATATGAGAACACGGGGCTGGCGGACAGGTTGACGACCTCGCCGGCGCTGTCGCCCCACAGAATCGTGTTGACGATCACGGGGTTGCTGGCGCTGTTGTACAAGCCGCCCGCTGAGCCACCGACGTTGCCGTTGAAGGTGACGTTGGTCAGGGTTGGATCGCTCAGTACGTTGTGCATGCCGCCGCCGTTGCCGACGGCGAAATTATCGTGGAAGACCACGTTGGTGACGTTCGGGTGGCTAAGTATGAAGTTGTACATCCCTCCGCCCGCGGCCGCGGCCGAATTGTCTGTGAATACCACGTTGACGATCGACGGGCTCCCCGTGACGTTCAACATCCCCGCGCCCGTGTTGTCCGGAGAGGGGCCGTCGGCGAGACCGTCGCTCACGATAAAGCCGTCGAGGACGGCAGTAGAATCAACGCCGCTACCCGTTACCACGTGATAGCTGTTGTCGCTCTCTCCCGGCAGACCGATCTCGCCGCTTAGCACCGTCGGGTTGGCACCGAGGTCACGCTGGCCCAACACGCTCTCCGTCCCGTTGAAGCCACCGTAAATGGTGAGTCCGTTTCGAAGCCGGAATCGCCGGCTCCGGTCGGTACTGATCGTCGGCGTGTACGTGCCACGCGCCACCCATATTTCGGTAATGGTGCTGCACGCCACCACCAGGGCCTGTTGAAGCGTCGGAAACGCATCGCCCCAGGATGAGCCGTCTGCGGCGCCCGAGGCACCGGCGTCGACGTATAACCGGGATCCGGGTGGGCACACGTACTCGAAGGCGCCCATGTCCACCGCCGCTCCCACCGTCCTCGGCTCGCCGTCGAGGTCGGTTGCCGGCAGTCCGGGCACGGTGTTGTCACCCGCGTCAACCGCCGGAGAGCCGGCTCGCAGGCGCAGATTCTCGACCGAGGTGTCGGCGTAGAGTGGGTCGGCGTCGATGTTGCTTCCACCGTCCGTGCCGAAACCGGGGTTCCAGGCGCCACTGCCGCCCGAACCTTCGACGAGCGAGTGGTTGAATACGAGCGAAGCAGCCCCGTCGACAATGACCGGCGAGGTACCGTTTCCCCACGCAACGGTGTTGAACGCCACTGTAGAACCTCCGCCCACCCAAATAACGCTGCCGGCGACGGTCGCCGTGTTGCCGAAGAACGACACGTTGATCAGCGTGAGCGTGCCGGTGCTGCTCGAATAATCGATCGCGCCGCCCCTGTGCGCGGCATTGTTCACGAATACGGCGTTCGTCACGGTGACGTTGCCCGAGAACCGCGCGCCCCCGCCGGCAGTCGTCGAGTTATTGGCGAAAAAGACGTTCGTAAGTGTGCCATTCGTAATGCTCACACCGCCGCCCGGGTGGCCCACGAAACTGCAGTCCGTCATCGTTACCGTGATACCGCTCCGACTGATGAGTCCGGTACCGGCATTGTTGGTAAATGTACAACCGGTTATGTTCACCGTGCCGTTCAATTCCGCTGTTACGGCTGCACCGCCATTGCTGTCGAATACGCAGTTGGTCAACGTCGCGTTGGTACGGCAGAGGAGGCCGTCGCCCCTTCCCTGGCTTTGATTACCGGTGAAAGTGACATCCGTAAACGTCGGGTTGCTGCCTGTGCTGTAGACGCCGCCGCCGATGCCAATGAAGTTCGTTCCCATAAACAGCCCACCGCACGTGTTATTGAAGATGGTGACGTTGGTGAACGAGGGGGAGCCGCCATCGATAAACACACCGCCGCCCCTCATCAGCGCCAGGTTATCGGTGATGACCAGATTCGCGAGCGTGGGGCTCGCGTTGAACATGTGGATTCCAGCGCCCTCGCGCTCCGGAGTGCTACCGTTCGCCCGCCCGCCGGTCACTGTGAAGCCGTCGAGTACCGCAGCCGCACTGGTAAACCACGCCGATACCACGTGGTAACTGTTGTCATCGATTTGGAGTCCGCCGACGGCGCCGCTCAAGACGGTCACGTTCGCCGTCCAATCACGCTGGTCACGCATGGCCTCCGTGCCGGCGAAGCCGCCGTAAACCGCCACACTATCGGCGTGCTGAAAGGTCGCCGTGCGATCGGCGCCGGTGGTTGGCGTGTAGATGCCGGCCGCCACCCAGATTTCATCACCGCCTACCGCACCTGCAAAGGCGGACTGCAGGCTCGCATAGGCGTCCATCCACGAGGTGCCGTTGTCGGCGCCCGAGGCATCGGACTTGACGAATAGGGTATCCCCAGAGGCAGCCCCGGGGAAAACGGGAGCGGAAGCGGAGAGAGAGAGAAGGATCGCAATCGGAAGAACTGTGATCCTTGCGGATGGCTTCATTGCGCTACTCCTGAAGACGAGCGGGCGCGGGGTGGCGACAGTCGATTGTACCAAAAAAACCAGGGGTCCGCCACACTCTCCTTGCCAACGCAAAAGCGCCCCGGCTGCAATCGACCGGGGCGCAATGACTTTTCGAGCGCGTGCCGCGCGTGCTACTTGAGAAACCGGTAGAACTGCCCGTCGGTGGTAAGAATCAGCGACGTTCCGGCATCCAGCGTGTTCTTGTAAATCTCCATCGTCTTCAAGAACTCGTAGAACTCACGCGACTGGACCGACGGGTTGTACGCCGCCGCATAGATCGAGGTCGCCAGCGCGTCGGCATCACCCATGATCTCGCGTGCCTCCTTGTACGCCACGGACTGGATCTGCTTGAGATCCCGCTCCCGCTCACCACGAATACGCGAGGCCTCTCCCTGCCCCTCCGAGCGGAAGCGGTCGGCAATCCGGCGCCGCTCCGCGATCATGCGCTCGTACACTTTTATCCGGACTTCCTCGACGTAGTTGATTCGTTTGAACTGCACGTCGAGAATCTCGATGCCCAGATCGGTCGTCCGCGGCTGCGCGTTGGCGAGGATTTCCTTGCGAATGAGATCCCTGCCGAAATTGATAACCTCCAACCTGGCCGCATCCTCTTGCTCGAGCTCGCTCACCTCGGGCTCACGGTTACTCGTGCGGATCAGCTCCACGAGCTTGTGGTTGGCAATGGCGTTTCGGGTCTCGCCGTCCAGTATATCGTCGAGGCGCGTCTGCGCGCCACGCTCATCACGCAGGCGCTGAAAGAACAAGAGCGGATCGCTGATGCGCCAGCGCGCATAGGTGTCCACCCAGATAAAGCGCTTATCCTTTGTGGGGAGCTGGTTCGCGTCACCGTCCCATTCGAGAAAGCGGCGGTCGAAACGATGCGCCTTCTGCACGAGGGGGATCTTCAAGTGTAGTCCCGGTGTCGTAACCGGCTCGCCGACCGGCTTGCCGAACTGGGTGATGATAACTTGTTCGGGCTCCTGCACGATGTAAAAGGTACCCCTCAAAACGATTAGAATGAACAACGCTCCGACAATCATGACGGCTCTCATCAGTTACCACCCCCCTTTGTCTTCTCGCCGGGTTCGAGGTTCAAGAGCGGTATCAGGCTCTTCAGGTTGTCGTCCACTATGATCTTCTTGGCCACCTGGGGCAAGATCGTGTTCATCGTCTCCAGGTAGATTCGCTTGCGGGTGATCTCGGGCGCTTTGCGGTACTCATCAAATACGGCGACAAACCGGGCGGAGTCACCACGCGCCGTGTTGACGCGCTCGAGCGCGTATCCTCTGGCCTCCTGGATGGCCTGCTGGGCCTGCCCACGGGCCCGCGGGATGACACGGTTGTATTCGGATTGCGCCTCGTTGATAAGCTTCTCGCGCTCCTGCTGGGCTTCATTGACCTCGTTGAACGATGGCTTGACCTGGTCGGGCGGGTTGACGTCCTGCAGTACCACCTGCTCGACCTTGATGCCCGTCTCGTACTGATCGCACAATCCCTGAAGCTCTGTCTCCACCAGGTCGGCGATTTCCTGACGTCCGATGGTCAGCACCTCGTTCACCGTGCGGTCACCCACGACGTACCGCATCACCGCCTCCGACATATCGCGAAACGTGCTCCGCACGTTGCGCACACGGAAAAGAAATTTATACGGATCCACGATACGATACTGCACCACCCATTCCACGACGGCTGCATTCAGGTCACCGGTCAACATGTTGGCCTCGGACTCACGTCCCCTGACCGAAAACTGGCTGCGCACCCCCGCGGACACGGTCTGAAAACCAAACTCCTCCTTGAGCTGCCGCTCGATCGGCACCTTGATGACTTTTTCGATGCCGAGGGGCATCTTCATGTGCAGTCCGGGATCTGTGGCGCGGTCGTAGTGGCCCAGTCGTAGAACGACACCGGTCTCCTCCGGCCCGATGGTATAAAAGGTTGAAATAGCGAGGATCAACACGGCGATGCCGCCGATGATCCAGCGGGCCGTGCCGCTGGAAGCGCTCGGGATCTTAAAATTGGGAATCTTGAAGTCCCCTCCCCCAAAACCACGCTCAGCCATAGTATTCAAATCTCCTTCCGAGACCCAAGTCTCAACTAGCTTTTTCCAAACGCTACCACAATTCGAGGGGGTCCGACAGCCCTATCGGAAACACCCCCCAACGCGCTTGCCCAGGGACTACTTGAAGTGGACGATCCTATTCAAGGCAATCTCTCGGGGGTCGGCGACGGTGCCGGCACGGGTGGCAGCGAACGGGTCCTGGCCGCGCGCCGCAAGGAGTAGCACGGGTGGGCACTTCGCCGACAGGACGCGCGCGGAACGTGTGTGAGGATGTTTACTGGGCAAGAGGATCGAGCGCGATACGAACGGCGTTTCGGAGCTTTTGGGAGTCGGTCAGCAGTTCCTGGCGCGGGACGAGAACGAATTCCTTTCCGTCCAGCTTGGACAAGACTTCGATGCCACCCGCCGCGCTGTACAGCGTATCGCCGCTCTCGGCGTGGAGGGTCACCCGCAGCGACAGGGCGCCGACTTTGCCCTCCGGTGAGCCGGCGAGAAAGCCCCTGACGATGCTGCCGGTCCGAATGGACTGTGTGGTGCCGTCCCAGTACGCGCGTCCCGTGGCGAACGAGGCCTCTACCACGGCCACACTGGGAATGAGGACGGCATCCAGGTCGAACTCGGCCTTGAGCCGATCGATGGTCCGGAACATCGCCGTCGTTACCTTGCCGTTGTCGCGCTCACCGGTCTCGGGATCGGCCAGTCCGTCCAACTCGGCGACCACCTCATTCCATACCCCCTCGTACTCCTGGGGGCGTATCACCGAGAAGCCGGCCCCGCGCAGGCGCCCCTCGATCAGCCCATCGAGCTCTCTCTTGACCGGCGCCGGGTCCTGCATGCCGTCGGGGACCGCCACCTCGGCGAGGGCGACGACCTTTACCGTGCTGCGAAGCACCGCTTTGGGGGTGACGAACGGGTCGACCTGCTCGATCTCGAGTGTCCGGGTGCATCCGATCGCCAGGACGGCCAGGACGATGAGTATTTGTATAGGGGAATGACGCATGGTGGCAATCTGCTCCACACGAGGCGGGGCCGCGGCCGGAAGAACCGGTCCCCGACAATATACATCTCGTCGAGCGGCCGTGTCAACGGCTCGCCAGCAGGTCCGGTTCTGCTACACTAAAAGTAGTCAGGCCCTTGCCAGAGGGGGTGTCGTCGGGACAGATCGAGGTCACGGACTGCTCCGGTACGGTTCTTTTCGCAGACGGAGGCACTGCCTTCATAAACGGGAACGCAACATGCGCCTGTGTGGTACCGGTCGAGGAATCGACCTGGGGCGTCATCAAAGCCCTGTATGCCGAGTAGTTTTGGCACGGAATGTGCCGTCTTCGAGACCATCCGCTGAACGGTACGCGGCGTAGTGCGGGTGCCATCGAGCTACCAAGGACAAATGGCTGAAATCTGGGCACAATTCATCAGTTTGGGCGAAGAGTTCCTCGGCCTGTCGGAGAGCACGCTCGGCCACATCCTGTGGACACTCGTGGTCTGGGTGGCGTATTTCGTACTCCGCCTCTTCCTGTCCTGGATTTTCATCCGCCGCGTCAGCGACCTCGGCAAGAAATATCTCTACTCGAAGTCGCTGAACTATACGCTCGGGTTTGCCGTCCTCATCGCCACGCTGGTCATCTGGTTCGGGAATGTCTCCGGCCTGGCCGCCTACCTGGGAATCCTCTCCGCCGGTATCGCCATCGCGCTGCAGGACCCGCTCACCAATTTCGCGGGATGGGTATTTATTACCGTGCGCAAACCGTTCGTGGTCGGTGACCGCATAGAGATCGGGGGGCACTCCGGAGACGTCATCGACTTGCGCCTCTTTCAATTTACAGTCGTCGAGATAGGCAACTGGGTGGACGCCGATCAAAGCACCGGCCGCATCATCCACATTCCAAACGGCTGGGTCTTCAAGCACAGCAGTGCCAACTACGCGCAGGGATTCAATTTCATTTGGAACGAGCTGCCCATTACCGTCACCTTCGAGAGTGACTGGGAAGAAGCCAAACGTCTCCTGACGGAGATCGTCGCCAGCCACTCGCTCATCAAGACGCAGACGGCCGAGATGGAAGTCAGGCGGGCGGCCAGCCGGTATATGATCTATTTCCAACACCTTACGCCAATCGTGTGGACGGCGGTCGCGGACGCCGGCGTGACCCTGACGATTCGTTATATCTGTGAACCCCGCAAGCGCCGGCAATCCGAGGCCGCGATCTGGGAAGACGTGCTGCGCGCGTTTCATGCGGCGGACAACATTGATTTCGCCTACCCCACGACCCGCTATTACAACAATGTGACGGAGGGCAAGCCGGAGGCGCGGGCGCCACTGCCCGGTGCGGCTCCGCGTCCCGCCGCGAAGCCCGCGTCCAGGCGTGCCACGACACCTGCTACGGTGACCGGTTCCACCTCCGACTCGGGCACCAGGCCGACAACGAGCCCCACGACAAACCCCACGGGTAACAAAATCTAGACAACTGTGTTATTCCCTCCACATCGGCTGGCAGCGCCGGTAGGTGAGCGAGCGCCACACCCACTCGAGCGGTCCATAGCGAAAGTATCGCAGCCAGATCGGTGAGACGAGCAGCTGCAGGAGCCACACCACGGCGATGATCCCGATCTGGCCCACGCGGTCGATGCGGCCGAAGTACCCCAGGCCGTGCCCGTAAAAAATTAACGTGCAGATCACGGATTGGCCGATGTAGTTGGACAGCGCCATCCTGCCGGCGGCTGAGAGTGGCGTCGTGATCCACCCGAGCGCGGGCGACTTGCACGCAAGCATGATCAGGCCGAGCCATCCCATGCTGACCACGAGGCTCGCCCAGTAGTTGTACTGCATGCCGAAGAACACCGAGTACCTGAAGTCCCATCCGGCCTGCACGTTTCGGTGCCACCCATAGGCGACGACCGGCACGCCGACGAGGAGGCCCAGTGCCACCAGGGTGCCGTAGAAGCGGCGGGAGCGGCCGGCGTCCAGGATTCCCAATTTGAAAAAACCCATGCCGACCAGCATCAACCCTCCCGCCCGCCACAAACCCCACCCAAGAAACACCAGGGTTTGGAATTCCAACGCCGTCGGTGCGCGTTGGGCCATCTGATCACTCCAACCGCCGCGCAGTGCGTTTACTTCCCGGACGATTCCATCCGGGTCCGGTTGCCATTTCAACGCCAGGTCGCCAAGCTGTTCCGGCGACCACAAGTGGAGCGACCAGCCGGAAAGCATGGTGAAAACAGACACCACGGAGACGGTGAGCAGCCCCGCCGTGATGAGGAATGCCGGTGTTCGATTTCGAAACGGATAGACGAGAGAACCGCACAGCGCATACGCCACCAGAATGTCGCCGCTCCATATGAAGTACGCGTGGAGAAGCCCGAACCCCAGGAGAAAACTCATTCGCCGGTAGTGAAGGCCTTTCGACGACAGTCCCTTCGCTTCGCGGCGCGACGCCATGAGCAGCACACCCGCTCCGAACAGCATCGCGAACAAGGTCATGAATTTTTGATCGGCGAGGATATGGCTCAACGTCGCCACGACGCCGTTCGCGCCGGCGAGACTGCCGAACGCACTCGGGTTGAAACCCGCGATGTCTATCATCGCGAAGTTCTGGATGTTGATGATGAGAATGCCGAGGATAGCGAAACCACGGAGCACGTCGAGCGACACGATGCGGCCGGCGTCGACAACGGGTTGTGGGGTTGCGCTAGCAGAAGCGGGCCGCGATGTCCCGGGCGCGATGACGGATTGCGATGTTCCAGGAGCGGAGCGCGATGTCCTCGGCGCGATGGCGGATTGCGACGCCCCGGGCACGACGGCAGTTTGC
>JAZGDW010000168.1:0-27713 GCA_036478295.1 Candidatus Krumholzibacteriia bacterium | reverse complement strand
GACGTGGAACACAGGTCGGGGCCCCAAGAGATCCTGCTTCGGCACGCGGGCGTTCACAGGGTCCCGACGATCGATCTACTTCCGGTCCTGAAACAGAAGATCACCGAAGAGAAGAAAAGTCCCACGGACTTTTTTCTGGACGATGATCATCTGACAGCCCACGGCAGCGCGGTCGTGGCGGCGATCATTGCCGACTTCATCGAAACGAACTCGGCGCTGCTACTGCCACATCTGACCGCGCGGCCAGTTATCGAATAGCCCTCTACTACAGTTTGTAGAGAAAACCCACATTCAGCGTAAGCTGGTTTACGTCTGTGACGAGTCCATACCACAGTTCGCCGATGAAGTCCGTTTTGTCGTTGATCGCGGCCGAAACGCCACCACCGATATCGAGGCCAACCTTGGTGGACGAATCCTCCAGGGTGAACGCGGGTATCCCCAGGATGAGGTCGGCCGGAATGTCCAGTTGCACGTTGATAAAGTGCATTCCGAGACCTGCGCCGGCAAACGGCCTGACCTTCGGATTCGAGACCGGGAACATCCACTTGGCCCTGGAACCCCAGGTGATGTCGCGGATCGAGAACTCGCCACCCAAGAAGAGATTCTCCGACTGTTTCCAATAGTCGATATACATCTCCCACATGATGTTTGGCGTAAGCTGGCCAAGATCGGCGAAGGCTGCGAATCCAACCGTGGCGTCGACGTCCTCCGGTCCCACGATACCGATCTTCAGACCGGCGCCTTTAAGGCCCACGTCCGCTTGCGCGAATGCCTGCGAACAAGCAAAAATGCATATGAAGACGAACAGGGTTAGTGCCGTAAGTCGCTTCATACTAGTCCCTCCTGAAAAGAGTATTTGACGCTGCCACAACCAGTTAAAGCAGCGGTGGGCTTCCCAAAACGAGAAGCTCCTCCTGAATCGGAAAAGCAATGAGCAAGTTCCGAACCAAGAGGAGCCCGTACGCCGTTAATCTGGGCGGCCAAGATTTCCGCGTCGTGGGCCGGGAGTGACGCCGGATGTCGTGAGAGCTCGGGCGCGCCGGCCGCCAGCGGCCCGTGAGCGGGACGGCGTTGCGCAGTTCTTGACGAAACTCAATGAGGTGCCCGGTTCAATGTCTTATATATTTTGGGACGGCAGGCGAAACGGGGACGGTGGGAATCAGCCCGCCCACCGGGGAACGTGGTGCACTAGCAGAAAGGATTCAAATTATGGTTTTCGATCCGTGTAGCAACATTCAGGACTATCTGGTCTTTGGGGAATATGGAGGTGTGAACCCGTCGATCACGGACTCGTCGACGTATACCTTCATGACCCCCGAGAGAATGAAGGAGCTCTTCGACCACGAGGTCGAAGGGTGCTTTCTGTATTCGCGGCACTGGAATCCCAGCAACAAGTATCTCGCGTGTGCCCTGGCGGGTCTCGAGGGTAGCGAATCGGCTGTGGTCATGTCTTCGGGCATGGCCGCCATCAGCAGTACCATCCTCCAGATGTGCCACACCGGTGACGAGATCATTTCGGACCGCACCGTCTACGGCGGCACGTACGCACTCTTAAAACATTTCCTTCCGAAGTTCGGTATCAGGGTCCGCTTCGTGAATGTCCACAAGCCGGAAGAACTGGAACGGACCATATCGAAGCGAACGCGGCTGGTCTATTGTGAGACGCTGAGTAATCCGCTTCTCGAGATAGCCGAGATCCCGGAATTGAGCCGCATCGCGCACAAGCACGGTGCGCAACTGGTCGTGGACAACACATTCTGTCCCATGATCGTCCAGCCGCTGGCCCTGGGGGCGGACATTGTGATTCACAGCCTGACGAAGTTCATCAACGGCACCAGCGATACGGTTGCGGGCTGCGTGTGCTCGAGCGACGCGTTCACTCACGAACTTACCGACATCACCTCGGGCGCGTCCATGTTGTTGGGCCCGGTGCTGGACAGCTACCGGGCGGCGAGTATCCTGAAAAACCTCCACAGCCTCCATATTCGCATGCAACGGCACAGTGCCAACGCGCTGTTTCTCGCCGAGCGACTGGAGGAACTCGGTCTGAAGGTGTTCTACCCGGGATTGCCCGGTCACAGCCAGTACGCGCGCATGAAACGCATCATGAACCCGGGCTTCGGATTCGGCGGCATGCTCGCCTTCGATGCGGGCGACGAAACGGTCGCCAACGAATTGATGAGAAGGATGCAGGAGAACAAGGTCGGCTACCTTGCGGTGAGCCTCGGCTATTTCAAGACCCTGTTCAGCCCGCCGGGCAGCAGCACGTCTTCCGAGATTCCCAAAGATGAGCAGGCGAAGATGGGTCTGAGCCCGGGGCTGATCCGGATGTCGGTAGGGATCGATAACGACATGGAGTTGAGCTTCGAGCGCGTACGCAAGTCACTCGAGCAGACGGGCTTGATCGGGAGCTCCGCCGCTAAACGTTGAGCGACGCGGGCGGCCGGGCTATTTTTTCTTTTTCCCCCAGAGCTGTTCGAGGCGTTGATCGCGCCCGCAGCCCTCGCGGTACGCCTTGTAACGACGCGGATTCTTGCGGTAGTACTTCTGGTGATAATCCTCCGCCGCATAGAACTCCGCCGCCTCGGACATCTTTGTGCGAATGGGTTCCTCGAAACTCTTGGTCTCCTCCAACGCGGCCTTGGACTGCTCGGCCAGCTGCTTCTGCGTCTCATCGTGGTAGAAAATCTCGGGACGGTACTGGTTGCCCCAGTCGCAGAACTGGCGATTGGACGTCGTGGGGTCGATGTTGTGCCAGAACAGCTCGAGCAATTCTTCGTAGGTGACTTTTTCTGGATCGTATACGATACGGATGGCCTCGGTGTGACCTGTTTCGCCGGAGCTAACCTCCTTGTAGGTGGGGTTTACTTTGTGGCCCCCCGCATAGCCGACCATCGTCGAGATGACGCCTTTTAACTTGTCGTACGGCGGCTGCATACACCAGAAACAGCCTCCTGCAAAGGTGGCTATGGCCTCCTGCGAAGTGCCGGTTGGGCGCTTCTCCTCCTCCGCCGATCCACCCGTCACGAGGGCGGAGATCACAAATCCTCCAAGGAGTGAGACTATCCACAAACGACTTAGTATCAATGACATGTAAGGCTCCATTCGAGTAATGCATGATGCATATGACTGCCCGCGGCTGGCGACAGCTGGCCGCCGATGCTAGTAACCTACGGGACGCGCCCGAAAAGTCAAGCACGCGCCGGTTGGGGAAAAAAAGGAGCCCTCTTCTGAAAAGGGGGCTCCTTCGTTTTGGGGGAAGCTGTTTTCTAGGACGACGTCTTCATTTCCCTGAGTGTCTCCCGCTGGAGGAGTTCCTGCCAGCGTTCCTCCACCTCTTGTTCGATACGATCGATCTCCTCATCGCCCATCCGCGAAAAGCGCCCCTGCAGCTTGATGTAATCGCGCACCGGCCGTTTCGGGAGATCCTTCCATACGCGGTAGTACTTGCCGTCCGTGACCTCTAGTAGTGGAAAGAGGCGTGTCTCGACCGCCAGGCGGGCGAGCTCGACCGTTATCTCCGGAGGGCTTTTCCATCCCGTGGGGCAGGGGGCGAAGACATGGATGAAGCGCATACCGGATATCTTTCTCGCCGTGTAGAATTTCTGAACCAGGTCATCCGGATAGGCGACCGACGCGGTCGCGATATAGGGAATACCGTGCGCGACGAGGATATCGAGCATGCGCTTCTTGGGTCGTGACTTGAGGTGTGGGTACGGTGTCGTGGTCGTCCACGCACCGAGCGGTGTGGCACTGGAGCGTTGAACACCCGTGTTCATGTAGGCCTCGTTGTCATAACAGACGAAGATAATGTCTTCGTTGCGTTCAGCGGCGCCGCTTAGTGCCTGCAGGCCGATGTCGAACGTACCGCCGTCGCCCGCCCAGGCGACCACGGTCGTTTCGTGGTCGCCACGCATTTGGAGACCGGCCTTGACGCCGGACGCGGTGCTTGCCGCGGTTTCGAACGCCGTGTGGAAAATCGGTATCTGCACGGCGGTATGAGGAAAAGGGCCATCTATGACCGACCAGCAGCACGCGGGCATTACCATGACCGTGCGTGACCCGAGTGCTTTAAGTGCGAAGCGCATGGCCTGCGTTGCGCCGCACCCCTGGCAGGCTAGATGGCCCGAAGTCATTAGCTCATTTTGTGAGATATGATAGTTGCTCATCCTTTACACCGATCCAGTAGACTTCTTCTGTTGGCATTTCCGAACTGTCCGTAATATCCATGATTTCCTTGATAACATCCGGTGTGACATCACGCCCGCCGATGCCGGCGATAAAGCTGAACAGCGGCAGGTGCTCGCCCACGCCCCACAAAGCGGACTTGATTTCCTGCGCGAAGATGCCGCCGACACCGAACCCTATGTTGCGGTCGATGACGGCTACTTTCCGCCGGCCGCCGAGCACGCGGCGTACCTCGTGCGTGGGGAAGGGCCGGAAGAGTCGCATCTTGAGGAGCCCCACCGCCCGTCCCGCATCCCGCAGTTCGTCGACCACCTCGCGCGCCGTGCTGGTCACCGTCCCGGAGGTGACAAGGATGGTGTCCGCCCCGTCGGTGCGATACTCCTCGACGATGCCGTACCGGCGGCCGAACAGTCTTTCGAACTCATCGTCCGCCTCCTTTGCCACGTCGATCGCGCGCTGCATGTCGTTGAAGATGCTGTAGCGCAGTTCGTAGTAGTTGTCCGGTCCGGTCAGATTTCCAAACGCCTTCGGGCTCTCCGGCGACAGGCTCTCGGCGGGCCGGTAGGGCGGTAGATATTCTCGCGCTTCGTCGGGGCCAAAGACGTCCACTATCTCCGAAGTGTGCGACAGAAAAAAGGCGTCGAGGACGAGCATCACCGGCAACATCACCTTTTCGCCAATGCGGTACGCCTGCAGAACGGTGTCGAATACTTCCTGGTTGCTTTCGCAATACAGCTGTAGCATGCCGGTGTCTCGCTGTGACAGCGAGTCGTTCTGGTCGGTCCAGATGTTCCACGGCGGACCGACGGCGCGGTTGACGTTTGCGAGCACCACGGGCAGCCGGGCGCCTACGGCCCAGTGCAGCATCTCGTGCATGAGGAGCAGGCCCTGCGAGGACGTGGCGGTAAAGGCGCGTGCGCCCGCCGCACTGGCGCCGATGACGGCGGCCATCGCCGAGTGTTCCGATTCCACCTTGATGAACTTGGCGTCGAGCTCGCCGCCCGCGCACAGCTCGGAGAGCCGTTCCACAATCTGCGTCTGGGGCGTAATGGGGTAGGCCGAGATCACCTGGACCTCGCTGGCCTGCACCCCGTAGGAAATGGCGTGGTTGCCTTCCATCACCTTTTTCATGACGTCTCTCTCTCCGAGGCCAGAACGCCGCGCGGGCATTCCTGAACGCAGATCAGACAACCCTTGCAGTAGTCGTAGTCGATCGTATAGACGCCGTCCTCTCTCGAGATGGCGACGTCGGGACAAAATACCCAGCAGTTGTCGCACCCGTCACAAACGCCACAGCTGTAGCAGCGCGACAGTTCCTGTTTCACCTGGTCACAGGTGAGTCCCAGGTTGACCTCTGTGAAGGACTCGCCGCCGCCGTTCGATTGCGGCATGGTGGCCGCCTTTTTGTGCAAGAAATAGGCGGCATTGATATCCGCGATGGCTACGACCTTCCTCTGCTGCTTCGGGTCGAAGACGCCGTCCGTCAGCTCTGCGGCGATGAGTTCCGCCGCGCCGCGTCCCCTGGCAATCGCGTTCACAACTGTGGACGCTCCGGTCACGATGTCGCCGCCGGCGAAAACCTTTTCGTTGGATGTTCTCCCGAATTCGTCGGTCACAATGAGCCCGTTCGATACAGACACTATCGACTCGAATGACTCCACATCCGGGATCTCACCGACGGCGACTAAGAGCGAATCGAGCGGGAGCGTGAAAAACGCGCCCGCTTTGGGCACTGGACGTTTCCTGCCCGTGTCGTCCGGCAGCCCGAGTTCCATTTCTTGACAGCGGAGTTCCTTGACCCCGCCGTTGTGCGTAATGATTTCTGCCGGGGCCGCAAGAAACCTGAAGGCCACGTTTTCGTCAGCGGCTTCCCTCACTTCATCCTCGATGGCCGGCATCTCGTTTCGCGTCCGCCGGTAGAGCACTGTGACTTCAGCGCCCAGGCGGCGCGCGCTCCGCGCCACATCCATCGCCGTGTTCCCGCCACCGACGACGACCACACGTTTCCCGACATCCACTGTTTTCCCCGTATTTACTGCCTCCAGGAACTTCAGCCCCGGCATGACACCTCTGGCGTCTTCATTTTCCAAATTGAGTCTTCGGCTTCCCTGCAGCCCCACTCCGAGAAAATAGGCCGAGTATTTCGATAGCTCCTCGACCCCCATATCCTTGCCCACGACGGTGGACGTTTTGATCTTCACTCCGAGCGCGTACAGCCTGTCCAACTCGGCGTCGAGCACGTCATTGGGCAGCCGGTATTGGGGAATGCCGTAGCGCAACACGCCGCCCAGTTGTTCTTTTGCTTCGAATACCGTCACGCCAAAACCCCTGCGGGCCAGAAAATAGGCACAGCTGAGGCCGGCGGGTCCGCCGCCGATGATCGCGATCTCGAATCCCAACCTCTTCGAGGGCGGGTTCTGTTTTATTTTCTTCTCGATCGCATAGTCGCCCAGGAAACGCTCGATCGCGGGAATGAACACAGCCCCGTCGTGTTCACTGCGCATGCAGCGGTCCATGCACGGGTGGTAGCAGATTCTGCCGCAAATCGCCGGAAACGGGTTGCTCTCCCATATGACGCGGACCGCTTTTTCAAAACGACCTTCGCGGGCGAGGGCGATGTATTCCTGGATGTTCTCGCCAGCGGGGCAGCCCGCAATGCAAGGCGACGTCTTCGGGTCGAAGAACGGCCTTACGTTGCGCCACGTGCCGGTTTTGTTCCAGCGCATGTCGTCGGCGGACACCGCGCCGAGTGGTACCTGTGACACGTCATCAAATGTTTTCTTGTTACCGCTCATTATCCTTCCGTCACCTCGTCGCACAGCGCGATGGTGTCGTAAACTTCGGTCTCATTGTACGCATCGATGGCCGCTTGCCTGTTGCCTTCTGGGTGGGTCGGAACAGATTCCAGTACGGCTTCGATGACGGAATCGAGGCTCACGAGCCCCGTAGCCCTGGCGAAGGCACCGAGGATCGCCGTGTTGACGATCGGCGTTGCACGGCTGCCCAGGTGATGCCGCCAGGCAATGGCGTTCGCGTCCACCACGGCGAGTCGAAAGTTGCCCGTCCGGAAACAACCGCTGGGATCCGTGTGCGTGTTGATGACAATCCAACCGCCGCTCTTGAGCCCTTCTGTAACATCGGTGGCTCCTGTCAGCGCGTGGTCGAGAACAATGAGATGGTCCGGTGTATAAATCTCGCATCGGCGGCGAATCGGTTTATCGTCGAAACGAGTGAACGCAACCACCGGCGCGCCGCGTCGCTCCACCCCAAAGGCGGGAAACGCCTGGACGTACCGGTCTTCCTTGAACAGCGCGACCGCAAGTACTTTCGATGCGACGACGGCGCCTTGCCCGCCTCTGCCATGAGTGCGGATCTCGATCAATGAACGACTCCCTTGAGATCAACTTCTGTGGGTTGCGACAGCGCCACCCATCTAAATTTAGGGAATTTCGCCTGAAGCTTCAATTTGATTAAAGTCAACTCTTGGACCGGCGTGATATAGTGGGCATTGCTTACGGATTCGACGTTTTGTAGTGGAGTGCTCGAAAGGAGATCGTTTTGGCAAGAAAAAATCGCCTTGCGGTGCTCGGGGCAGGGAATATCGGCGCATCCATTGCCACGGGCCTGGTTCGGTCCGGGCACTTTTCGGCGGGACAGATCACCCTGACCCGGCGAAAAGATCAAATGCTGGAGCAATTTCAAAAGCAGGGATTTGTTACGTCCGCGGACAACGGGGAGGCGGTCCGGAATTCCGACGTGATTGTCATCGCGGTTGAGCCACGGCAGATGAATGCGCTGCTCGACGGGATCTCGGGCCACCTGACCGCGGATCGCCATGTCGTCATATCGGTGGTGTCCGGGGTGAGCATCCGGCAGATCCTGGAGCGGCTCGACAAGAAAGTGGCCGTGGTGAGGGCGATGCCCAATACCGCTGTGGCCATTGGTGAATCGATGACCTGCCTGGCGGGTGGCGAGGGCGCGGCCATCGACATCGCCCGCGAGATCTTCGCCGCGGTGGGCAAGACGCTGACCATCGACGAGGATCAGATGGTGGCCGCGACGGCTCTCGGAGCGTGCGGCGTGGCGTTCTTCCTGCGCGCGGTGCGTGCGGCCTCCCAGGGGGGCATCGAAATCGGGTTCCACGCGGACCAGGCGCTGGTGATCGCGGCACAATCCGCGCGCGGCGCGGCGTCCCTGATGCTCGAAGCGGAAAATCACCCCGAATACGAGATCGACCGGGTGGCCACACCTCGCGGGTGTACGATTTCCGGTCTAAACGAGATGGAGCACCAGGGGTTCAGCTCGGCGATGATCAAGGGGATCGTGACGTCGGCGGGAAAGGTCGCGGAACTGTACAGCGGCGCGGACGAGTGAGCGTGAGCGACGCGCGGCTCGATGCGGGTCCTGTCAGCGAACAGCCCGTCCGTGCTCGCAGGCTGCGCGCGGCCGGGCGCCCGTTCGCTGCCACCCGCATCGAGCCGTCGCAGGAACAAGTCGGGGGGCGGTTGTTGGGTTGTTGACAGAGCCGTTGCGGGCCCAGGTGGTGGGGTGTTGTTGGGTTGGTGACGGAGACGTTTCGGAGCAAGTCAGCGGGGCGCCTGGTGGGTTGGTGACGGAGCCGTTGCGGGACTAGGTGGTGGGGCGTTGTTGGGTTGGTGACGGAGCCGTTGCGGGAACGAGCGAGGATCACCCGCCGTAGGCGGGTAGCCGAGCGAAGTGGAGCACGGCGAGGGAGGCGATCCAACAACGCACCGCCGCAAGGCTGACAGTGGAGCACGGCCAGGGAGACAATCCAACAACCGCCACCGAGACGTGTGTCCTACGAATCCGGGATAAAAACGGTCAGCGCCCGCGGCAACGACTGCACCTCGAGCACGCTGCCGCGTGACGTGTACACCTCGCCGTCCACTTCGTATCGTACCGGACCATCGCACTCGATGCGAAACGCCCCCGATTGCTGGATCCTGACCTTTTCCTCGCCCTCGTGCCGTCCCTTTGCGACTTTTTTGAAGAGACTGGCGCGGGCCAGCGGGCCTGCATCGTAGATGGATACGGCATCGAGCATGCCATCCTCGAGACTGGCGCTGGGCGCGATGTGAAACGACCCCCCAAAATAGTTGGCGTTGGCAATGACGAGCATCAGGTGATCGCGGCGATCGGGCCGGGCATCCGCCGCGGAGACACTGAGCGGAATACCCCGGAAACGGAACAGCTGGCGTAGCGCGCACACCTGGTACAGCGCGTCACCCTTGAGAAGGGGGAAGTCCTCCGCATCGTCGATGACGGCGATGTCGAATCCGAGCCCGACGACATTCAGGAAATGACGACCCTCCACCCGGCCAACGTCAACCGTTCGCCGCCGGCCCGCGGCAATACCGCGCACCACGGCTTCTGCCCGTTCGAAGGTGATGCCCAGTGACTTTCCAAAATCGTTGCCGGTGCCGGCGGGGAGCATGCCCAGGGACACGTCCTCTCGGCCGCTCTTCACGATGCAGTCGGCCACGGCGCTCCACGTGCCGTCGCCTCCGATGGCAATGAGGTTCTGGTAGCCGCTGGACAGCGCCTCGTTGCTAAGGTCGATTTCGTGACCCGCGTGCGTCGTTTCAGCGTGGTCGAACGAGGGGAGGTGCTTGCGGAGAAGGTCGAGGTACCTGTCGATGCGCGTGCGCCCGCGACGCCTTCCGGCGGCTGGATTAACAAGGACGAATGTGGCCCGGGACATCGCGTTCAGGGATAGGCTGGTTGAAAATCAGATGGTCTCGAGTTCCTCGAAAGTCTGCACGCCGTCTTTCATCCACAGCTCTCGAAAAGGGTACGATTCGATATCCGCATCGAGGATCTGCTCGCACATCGGGTGATCGTGGAGAACGATCTCGCCTTTCTCTTCTTCGTGCTCGGTGAAGCGTCCCTTCATGTGGATGTCCGCCTTGAATCTCTCCGACTCGTCAATCGTGAACGCCTGGTAAAGATGATCGACCTCTGTCCAGGCGTGCTCGGTGACGGTCAGGTCGAGTATGGGTTCGTCCGCCTCGAAGACCTTTACCTTGATCTGCCCGCTGGATTCATCGAAATCCATACCGATGTCGCTCATGAAATGCGGCAGGTGCCAGCGCTGGATGGCGTGCTCCCGGGCCTCACGGGTGCTAGTGCCGACCATGAACGGATAGAAGGCGGATTTGGGCATGGCCCCGCCCTTCATGAGCGGAGGGGAAATCACGGCGAGAACGATTTCATGGTAGCTGCCGACCATGCTGTCCGTAAAATCGAAGGCGGTGACGGCGAATACTCCCCGAGAATGACGCACCTCGAGGGGCTCGAGGTGGCGCGGCAGGATGGCACGAGCACCCTCCGACGACATCTCAAAAAAGGCGCTGACCGCCTGCCGAAAATGGTACCGGGTTAGTGGCACAACCCGTTCCTTTTCAGCACGCGGATGATTTTCTCCGTGCCTTGCTCCAGGTCGGCCATGGAATGGGCGGCGGTCACTGAGATGCGGAAACGGGACCGGTGTTTGCCTACGGCGGGATAGCGGACGATGTTGAGGTATACGCCCTCGTGCAGCAACTCTTCGGCAATCTGGAAGACTCGTTCGTCGTCGCGAACCATTATCGGGATCACCTGGGACGCCGACGAGCCGATGTCGACCCCCGATTTCTTGAGCAGGTTGCTCATGACACCGACGTTGTCCCACAGTTTTACCCGAAGCTCCGGCTCCGCCTGTGCGATCTCGAGCGCCTTGAGGAGTCCGGCCACCACGCCCGGAGGCAGCGCGCACGAGAACATACGCGAGCGGGCGAAGCCGCGCAGGTAGTTGATGAGCTTCTGCGAGCCGGCGACGTAGCCGCCGATGCCCCCGAGGCTCTTGGAAAAGGTTCCGAAGTGGATGTCTATTTCATCCTCGAGGCCGAAGTGCTCGGCCACGCCGCGGCCGTTCTTGCCGAAAATGAACGCCGAGTGGGCCTCATCAATCATGATCCGCGCCCCATGGCGCCGGCACACCTCCACGATCTCGGGAAGCTTGGCCAAATCACCGTCCATTGAGTAGACGCCCTCGACGATGACCAGCTTCTTGCCAGGGAATTCCCTCAGCTTTCGTTCGAGGTCTCCAATGACGTTGTGACGGAAATAGCGGACCTTTGCCTTGGACAGGATGATGCCGTCCACGATGCTTGCGTGCGCGTACTGGTCGGTAACGACGAGATCCCCCGAACGCATCAAACCCGCGATAACGCCGAGGTTTGCGCTGTACCCGGAGGGGAAAATCAGTGATGCCTCGGTGCGCTTGAAGCGCGCGACCTTCTCCGCCAGTTCGTCGTGCAGGTCGAGCGTGCCGCTCAGAATCGGTGAGCCTGAGGCGCCGCTGCCGTACTTGCCTGTCGCCTCGATGATCGCCTCCCGGATGTCCTCGCGGTAGGACAGTCCGAGGTAGTTATACGACGCAAAGTTAATGAGGTTTGAGAGTTTCGTATAGTTTTTGGCCTCGAGAATATCGACGCGGGTGACCGGGGGGGTGAGCATCGGCTGGCCCACGAAGAGGTAATAACCGGCGGCCCTCGCGTCCGGCCACCAGTCATCGAATGCGTCGACCATGACAAAGGGATCGTCGCCGGAGCCGAAGAAGAAGTTGCTAAAGTCGTACTCGGAGAGCTTCGGTCGGGGGCCGGTGGTCGCGGATTTCTTGGGTTCGGGCGCTACCCGCTCCGGCCGGGCGTCATCGTCCGTAACCAGTTTTTCGGCATGTTGTCTTGACGGTTTCATGGCAATCGTTCTAGTTTCTCAGTGACGCTCAGCGCATAGACTGTTCGAAACCTCGATGAAAGTCAAGCATTTAAGGAAATCACAAGTCAAGCACCAAGAAAGAGAATTCACGGGTGTTGGGACGGAGCGCGGCTCGAAAGAGGTTTCGACAAAGGGGATAGATTAAGCTATTGGCGTTTCGAGGAGTTTTCAGCCTGTTCCTGGTCGGCGTCTTCCTGCTGACCGGAGACCTGGTGCAACGAACGATCATCGTGCCGGTGGTGTGGTTTTTTCCGTCGTCGCGTGGGCGCGTGCTCCGCAGGTGGATACGGTGGCTCTCGGCGATCTCGGTGTGGTTGCCCCGCCACGTCGGCGGGGCGGATATCGACATTCGGGCCCGCATAGCGGCGGAACCCGGGACGCTGATCCTCATGAACCACCAGTCGCTGCTCGACATCCCGGTAGCGTACGAGGTAATGAAGGGCGGATACGCGTTGGCCGTGACCCGAGCGCGCTACGGCCGCAAGATCCCGCTGGTGTCCCCGTTACTACGCTTCGACAATCACCCGCTGGTCGATCCGGGGCGGGGCGGCGCCGCACAACTGGAGAGATTGCGCAAGGTGGCGGCGACGACAACACACCCGATGCTGATCTTTCCAGAGGGATCGCGGACACGGGACGGGGAAATCAGACCTTTCAGGACCGCCGGTCTGGAGGCGATCCTGGGGGCACGGCGCTGGAACGTACACGTCGTCGTGGTCGACGGGTTTTGGCGGTGTGCGAAGCTCGTCGATTATATCCACAACATCAGCTCGGTCCGCGCGCGGATCGAAAGCACCGGGCCTTTTCCGTCACCCGGACCGGAAGAGGACGTGGCGGCGTTCATCGTACGCATGCGTGACCTGATGTGTGATAAGCTCCACGAGATGCGGGAGGCTCCCGCGAGCCGCGTGGCAGACCAGGAGTGACATGTCGGACTCTGAAAGGGTTCACAACGAAAAAGTAATCGCCGGTGATTTCGGCGCAGAAGCCGCACTCGCCAGCCATCTCAGCGGCAGCAGCTTGCCGCCCGAGGTCAGGGTCAGTCTCGGATTGTTGACGGAGGCCTGCGGCGACAACCTGGCAGCGGTCATTCTCTTCGGGTCCCGGCTGCTGGGAACTTCTCCCGACGCTCACAGCGCGGCTGATCTCTTCGTCGTCGTCGAAGAGTACGAGAGATTCTACAGCGATATCGGCAGGCGCCTTCCTGCCCGGCGGCGGGCCAGGATCATGGCGGCCCTCAATCGTTTTTTGCCCCCGAACATCATATCTGTGCGTGATCCCGGCGACCTGCGAGCCGGCACCAAGTGCTTCGTAATCAGTCGCAGCGATTTGGAGGTGGCTCTTTCGGACGGCGCCAGGGATCACTTTTGCAGGGGCCGCATGATGCAGCAGTTCCAGATCGTTCACGCACGAACGCCGGCGGACGGCGCGCGTCTGGAGGAACGCCTGCTCGATGCGAGACGGCTTACGCTCGACTGGGTGCCTCTGTACCTGCCGCGAAGTTTTTCGGTTCTCGACTATTGCCGCCGCATGCTCGATCGGTCGTACGCAGGCGAGATCCGCCCGGAATCAAAAGCACGCGTGGGAGAAGTGTTCGAGGCACAGCGGCATTACCTGATATTGAGCTACACGCGCATTCTGCAAGACGCGGTGCGTGATGGAATACTCGAGCGTGGGGACGGGCTGTATCACATGGTGGAACCTCCAGCTCTCCGAGGCAGGCTTCGCTGGCGCCTCTTTTTTGTGGGGTCGAAAATACGCGCGACGCTAAGATGGTCGAAGTACATGTTGACCTTCGACGACTGGTTGGACTACATCGTGCGCAAAATCGAGCGACGAACCGGCCTTCACCTGGAACTCACCCCCAACGAACGGCGGCTTCCGATCTTTCTCCTGTGGCCGAAGGTGTTTCGGGTGTTTCGGGCGATGCGGGCGAGTCCGGGGAACCATGACGGTCGGGACGATCAAAACGCCAGGGGGAACCCGCGATGAGAGGAGAACTGGCGTTGCTCACCGGGTTGATCGGCTTCGCCCTGCTGACGATGGCCGTGTATCGTTTTAGCGGGGAGGGTCGCACCGGCTTGGGCGACGTCACCGGCCGCGGCGGCTCGTTCGTTTTGGGCTTCTGGGTGAGGAACTGGTTCTACTGGTTCATACGACCGGTCAAGCGAGTGTCTCTGGGCATGCGGTTGAGTCCGCTCTTTTTCAACCTTTTCGCCGTCGCGTGCGGTGTGGCGAGCATGGCGTTCTTCGCGCGCGGGCAACTGCCGGCGGCGGGATGGTGCATTCTGCTCAGCGGGTTCGCCGACGTCATGGACGGAGAGATCGCACGCAGCCGCGACCTCGTGTCATCGAGCGGGGCGTTTCTCGATTCGACGCTCGACCGCTTCAGCGAGTTGGCCGTGTTCGTCGGGCTGGCTGCGTTCTTTCAATCGGGGTCCATGGTACTCTTCGTGCTGGTCGCACTCGGGGGCTCACTGCTGGTGAGTTACACACGGGCGCGGGGTGAGGGTCTCGGAATCACCTGCAAGGCCGGTCTGATGCAGCGTGCCGAGCGCCTGCTGCTGCTCGGTTTCGGGGCAATTCTCGATCCGGCGCTGTCCGGCGCGTTGGACAAGGACCCAGGGTTCATCCTGCGCATTATCATCGTTGTCATCGCCACGGGAACCGTCGCCACCGCCATCTACCGTACGATCTGGATTTCACGGCGGCTGAACGAAGAATAGGGGAGGCAAATGTCGGAACACGAAGCAGGAACGCGGCGGGGCCACCGCCGGCACGTCGCCGGTAGCACACTGGTTGTTCTGGGCCTGGTGTTGTTTCTTGTCCGGCTTTCCGGCCGACCGGCGGACAACACGCTGGTGCTGTTTACCGTCGGAGGCGTATTTCTGGCCTGGTACCTCTACCGACGGCGTTACGGGTTGCTCATCCCCGCCTGCGTCCTGCTGGGCCTGGGCGTCGGCAGGGTCATCGACCGCACGAGCCTCAATATCAGCGACGGCCAGGCCCTGGGCCTGGGACTGGGTTTCGTCGCGATATTCATTCTCGATATGGTGGTACGGGACCGTTCGCCCTGGTGGCCGCTCATCCCGGGCGCCATCCTGCTGGTAAAGGGTGTCGGCCTGGATTTCGCACCAGCGGATTGGTTCTTGACCAAGGGCTGGCCGCTGGTACTCGTTGCCATCGGGATCCTCATACTGACCGGTGTCGTCGGTCGCCCACCACGAGAGTAGACCGAACGGCGGCCACGATTCTGCGCGGCAGCGGCCGCGTTCACCCCAACCAGCGAGAGTCGATCAGCTCTTGCGATTCATGTACAGGGTAACGGCGAGAAAGACCAGCGCGAGTGCGACGAGGCTCCAGTTTGGGAGATTGAGCACGTAGCCCAGATAGGCGATCGCGTAGTAGCGTGGCGTCCGGCCCACGACGAGCGCGGCCAGGTATTTCGTCATGGGATAACCGTCGGCGATCGAAAGAAATTTTATGGGGTAGAAGGGAATCGGCGTGAAACCGACGCCCACCAGGGCCCAGAACGGCCATTTCCTGAAAAAATCCACCGAACGCTTGTAGAGTCCCGTGTTCACATACTTCACCCGGAGCCGCGGGTGGTGAATGAGCGGGATGAAAAGAAAGTAATCCCACATGCCGGCGACCAGGCAGCCCGCCAGGGATGCGATGGCGCACCCGATTGCGGGGTACGATTTCGCGTAGTAAAGCAGCAGCGGCTCGTGTGGAAACGGGGAGACGAACATGTGGGAGGGAATGGTGTAGAGCCCGAGCCACACCAGCCCTCTCTGCTCGGGGAAGTACCACAGGGAAAGCGCCCCGCCGGAGAGCACCACAACAGCGGTCAGGGCGAAAAGACTCCACTTACGGGCGCTTTGAGTCACCGGCGGTTTCTAACTGCGTTGGCACTTTTTGCGCTCGGGCGTTCCCGGACCGGATGGGGATTGAGATGGTACTGTTTCGCACACTCTTCAGGAGCGCTTTGGCCACTCCGAGAAAGTCGTTGTCGAACTGCGACGCACGGTAAACACAAAAAACCGCGCAACCCTTCTCGCACCCCTTACTCTCTCTCGCGTGTTGTTGCATGTCGGCGCGGGTAAACTCGACGATGGGCTTGTCGAGTCGTCCGCGCTGGGACGCGCAAAACTGCGCGTTGCCAAACTCGTCCACGTAGATGTGGCGGCTTCCCGCCCGGCACAGCCAGTCCTTGCGCTCTCCCTTCAGCAGTGACTTGCCGTATTCGTATTCGATGTAGGATATGACTTTGGATTCCCGATAATGGTATTCCCACAAGTCGATGTACCGGGACCCCTTTATGGCCACCATTCCCTTGTCGTTGTGGAGCAGATTGACCGTGACCGGGATCTGCAGGCGGCGAAGTTCCGCGATTATCTCTTTGAACTCCGGTATGGATTCCTCGCACAGAACAATGTTGGCGTGGACGCTGAAGTCGGCGAGCCGGAGCAGCAGCTCGAGCTTGCCCCGCAACGTCTTCAGGGTCTTTTGAATGTACATGTCCTTTTTGGTGGTCAGCGCGTCGATGCTGACCTGCATGTGGGTGAGTCCCGCGCGATTCAAGCGATCGATCATGTCCTTGCCGACGAGAAAACCGTTTGTGGTCATGGACACCTGGGAGGCGCGTCCGGCGTGCTCGACGATCTTGTCGAGGTCCTCGTGCATCAGCGGCTCACCGCCGAGCAACGCGATCTGCGCCACGCCGAGCCGGTGCAGCGCGTCAATGCGCTCGCGCAGCAATTCGAAGGGGACGGACTTGGAGACGTTGTCGTATTCGGTACAGTAGCCGCAGCTGAGGTTGCACCGCCGCGTGACGATGAGCTGTGCCTCGACAAATCCCTTTCGGATAACAACGTCTTTGAAGGCCCTGAAGGGGTACCGAATACGCATGAGATTCGACCTCTGGTCTAAAACGGCTTGGTACGAAGATTCAGCGAAGCCTAGGGGATCGACCCGGAAAAGCAAAGCATTTTCCGGCCCCGCAGTTCCTTTTTCGCCGGCGCGTGCCTCACGGGTTGACGGACAGCAGGTTGGGGGTCACCGTTTCCTTACCGTCGGCCAACCGCTCGAAATAGCGCTTGCGGCCGGAGAGAATCCAGTCTACCAGGTACTCCTTGTGATAGAAATCCTGGGCCCGCCCGATGTACTCGGCCGCCGTCTTGTACTTTTCGCGCGCGGCGTAGATCTCGGCAACTCGCTGGGCCGCGAGCATCTGGTAGGTCTCCTCCCAGGCAGGGGCGTCGGTGTCGATGATCCCGCGGTAGACGTCGAGCGCGTTGTCATGGTCGCCGGCCAGCAGGCGGCATTCGGCGGCATAAAAAGAAGCGGGCAGCGAAGTCGCGGCGAGCGCCTCGAAGCGCGCGGCCAGAACGGCAAGCGAGTCGTCGCCGGTCCGGTAAACGGCCCTGATCCACTCGTCGTCGGGCTGCACGGCTGACGGCAGCGAGTCGGCAAACTCGTCGAGGTCAGCCAGCATCCGTCTGGCATGATCGCGGTGGTAACGGTACGCGTCTTCGGTGACGACCGACTCGAACAATGCCCTCGCCTCGGAGCGCCGGCCGGTCGCCGCGTAGAGGCCTCCCAGTTCGTAACGTGCGAACCCACGCATCCAGTCGGGGTGTTGCGGCGCCTCCATAATGATTGCCTGGAACATAGCGGCCGAGGCGTCGGGGTTACAATAGCGAGCGCCGTATGCGCGGAACGCCTTGACCAGGGCGAGACCGTTGCGGTCGACCGCCCCGGCGGGCAAACGGGCCATGCTGCCGAGCGTCGATTCGATCTGCGCGTCCAACTCGGCGGCCAGGCGGGGCACGAACGGCTGGGCGGCCGAAAGGGGCATGGAAGATCGAGCGTACTCCGGATAACGCTCGACTGCCTCCAGCAGTCCGGCCAGCCCATCCTCGTAGCGCCCTTCGAAATAGAAATACACATTATAGAGAATGAGCTTGTAGTCCGTGTCCAGTGGACCCCCGTGGAGTGCGGCATACTGCAGGCGCTCCAGGCCTTCCACGCGGTCGCCGCTCGGGAGGCGCAGCAGCTTGGAGAGAAACTTGAATGCTGTGGGAATGGTGTCCGCAAAGTAGAGGAACGAACCCAGGATGCCATTGGCGGTCGTGTCGTCGGGATAGGAGCCCAGGTAAATCTTGAGGTCCTTCTTGCCCCGCCCGGCTTCGCGTCCCGCCGTCCAGAAACTTCGCGACATCGACCGGATGTAGGACTTGGCCATCCACGCCCACCCACGGTAGAGATAGTGCGTCGAGTGGGCGCCCCCGCTGTCGATGCGCGCCGTGCAGGCCGCGATGGTCCGGTCGAACTCGGTCAGCGCGGGGACCGCTGCCCGCTTCGCGTTGCTGGTGTTGGCGTCGTCAAGCGGAATGAATTCCTGCAGGCACCGTCCGCGCATGATGTGGTAGAGCGGGTACCCCTCACATTCCGCCTTCAAGGAATCCAGGTACGCCAGTGCGGCTTGCGTTCTGCCGTGAAACACGCGGTCGAAGACAGAGGCCGCTTCGCGCCGGGTGAGGTCGCGCCCCTCTCCCGCCAGGGCATGCCAGGGCGCCAGGAGGGCTGCCAGAACCAAGGTTGTCAGTGCTGCGTGTCGCATCGATGTTTCGTCCTCAAGGAGAGCCTCTGTTGACCCCGGTCAAATCAGGCGCCGTCATGGGCTCGGACGGCAGGTCAGTAGCCATAATTAACAGATAGCCCTTC
Organism: Candidatus Krumholzibacteriia bacterium; assembly: GCA_036478295.1. Lineage (GTDB taxonomy): Bacteria > Krumholzibacteriota > Krumholzibacteriia > WVZY01 > WVZY01 > JAZGDW01. Next base: position 9,017 of record JAZGDW010000168.1, on the reverse strand, counting down.
CAGCGGCAAAGGGGATTTCGCTATCATGCAAGAAATATTCCTCTTTTTGACCTTCGGGAAAAGGGAGTTTTCAATGAAAAGCCTCATGCGGACAGGCGTTATCGTCGTATTGACCGGCGCGCTCGGGTTTTTGCTTGGCGCGAACCAGGATAAATCTCCAATCACCCGGGACATGCTGGCAGCGGCGGAAGGCATATCCGGACTGGAATTCACGACGACGGAACGGGATTCCATGATCGACGACCTGGTGGATAACCTGGAAAGCTACAGGAAAATCCGGGCGCTCCACATTGACAACAGCATCCCGCCGTCCCTGCAGTTCAACCCCGTGCCGGCGGGCAAGAAGTTCGAGGGCAAGCGCCGGAGGTTCGTGGCCGGCCGGCGCAAAGCGATCGCTGTGCCGGATAACTTCGAAGAGCTGGCGTTTTATTCGGTGCGCGATCTGTCGGAGCTCATCCGCTCGCGCAAGATTTCTTCGACGGATCTGACACGGATGTATGTCGAGCGGCTGAAGACGCACGGGCCTGCACTGGAATGCGTTATTACGCTCACCGAAGAGTTGGCGCTCGAGCAGGCGCGGCGCGCGGACAAGGAAATCGCCAAGGGAAAATACCGGGGCTACCTGCACGGCATTCCGTACGGCGCCAAGGACCTGCTCGCCGTCAAGGGGTACAAGACCACGTGGGGCGCCGCGGCGTATAAAGAACAGGTGATCGAGGCGGACGCCACCGTTATCAAGAAGCTGGAGGACGCCGGCGCCGTGCTGGTGGCCAAGCTCACCCTCGGCGCGCTGGCGTGGGGTGACGTGTGGTATGGGGGCAAGACGCGAAACCCGTGGAACCTCGAGCAGGGCTCGAGCGGGTCATCCGCCGGGCCGGCTTCCGCGACCGCCGCGGGGCTGGTCGCCTTTGCCATCGGCACAGAGACCTGGGGGTCGATCGTCTCGCCGTCGACCCGTTGCGGCACCACCGGCCTGCGACCGACCTACGGGCGGGTCAGCCGCACGGGGGCCATGGCGCTGAGCTGGTCGATGGACAAGATTGGGCCGATCTGCCGCTCGGCCGAGGACTGCGCCCTCGTGTTCAATGCGATCATCGGTACGGACGGTGTGGATCAGACCCTGGTCGATCTGCCGTTCAACTACCGTCCCGGCGTCGACCTCGGCAAGCTTCGCATCGGCTACCTGCAAAAAACGTTCGAAGAAGACTACTCGTTCAAGGCAACCGACGCAGCGACGCTCGACAAACTGCGCGAGCTCGACGCGGATTTGATTCCCATCGAGCTGCCCGACTATCCGGTGGAAGCGCTGGCGTACATCTTGAGCGCCGAAGCCGCCGCCGCGTTCGACGACCTTACGCGGTCGAACCGGGACGATCTTCTGGTGCGACAGATAAAGAACGCGTGGCCCAACGTGCTGCGCTCGTCGCGCTTCATCCCGGCGGTGGAGTATATCCAGGCCAACCGGGTCCGTTACACGATCATCCAGGAGATGCAGGAAATCATGAAGGACGTCGACGTTTACGTGGCGCCGTCCTTCAGGGGAAACAACCTGCTGTTGACCAATCTGACCGGCCATCCCTGCGTGGTGCTGCCCAACGGTTTCAACGACGAGGGGAGTCCGGTCAGCATTACCTTTATCGGACGACTGTACGACGAAGCCACGCTGCTCTCCGTGGCGGGGTCGTACCAGGATGCGACTGATTTCGACGAAAAGCATCCGCCGCTTTTCCAGGTGGCGAAGTGACCTGCGGTGGAAAGCGGGCAGTCGGTAGCCGGGCGGACGACCTGGCGTTTGCTAGCGGGCCACTACCCGGCGCGTCACCCGCTTGGATTTCTGCGGGCGACTGTGCTAGATTGTTAGCCTTGATCCGCAGGAAGTACACCGTTCCGAACAGGAACGGGTGCTGGAAGCGACCGCTGGTTATAGAGAAGGAGTGTAGATGCCGGACAAACTGGGCAGTGACGCTCGGCCGCTGAGAGTCGCGGTCGTCGGCAGCGGTCCCGCCGGCTTCTACGTCACGGAGGCGCTCTTTGGCGGCGGTGTGCAAGTGCAGGTCGATATGTACGACCGGCTGCCCGCGCCGTTCGGGCTGGTTCGTTACGGGGTCGCGCCGGACCACCCCAAAATAAAGAAAGTTATCAAGGTGTACGAGCGCACGGCGTCCCGCGACGGTTTCGCTTTTCTTGGTAATGTTATGGTCGGCGGGGATATCACCGTGGAGGAACTGCGGCTGCACTACGACGCGGTGGTGTTTGCCTGCGGCGCGGAGACGGATCGGCGTCTCGGCATCGCCGGCGAGGATCTGTCCAGTAGCTATACGGCGACGGAGTTCGTCGCCTGGTACAACGGTCACCCGGAATACCGGGAACGGTCATTCGATCTCTCCCACGAGGTTGCGGTGATCATCGGCGTGGGAAACGTGGCGATCGACGTTGCGCGCATTCTATGCAAAACAACCGACGAATTGAAACATACCGATATCGCCGCCCATGCACTGCTGGCGCTTGCGGACAGTAAGATAAAGCAGATCCACATCATCGGTCGTCGCGGACCGGTACAGGCGGCCTTTACGCCGTCCGAGATCAAGGAGTTCTCGGACCTCGCCGACTGCGACCCGGTCGTCGAGCCGGCGGACCTCGTGTTGAATGCGGAGAGCCAAACCGAGCTGGATGATCCCCGCAGCGCCCCGGCGCGTAAGAACTACCAGTTCCTGCAGGAATTCGCGGCGCGCTCACAGCGCACCAAATCCAGACGGTTCATCGTGCATTTCCTGGAGAGTCCGCAGGAGATTCTCGGCGATGGCAAAGTCGAGCGAATTGTTCTCGAAAAAAACCGGCTGGCCGGCGACGCGTTCGCTCAAAAGGCGGCGGGGACCGGTGAGCGGAGCGAGCTTCGCTGCGGCGCCTTCTTTCGCAGCGTTGGATACCGCGGCATCGCCATCCCCGGTGTACCGTTCGACGACGGTCGTGGTATCTTTCCCAACACCGAGGGACGTGTCACCGAAGACGGCAAACCGGTGCCGGGCTTATACGCGACGGGCTGGATCAAACGCGGCCCGTCGGGTGTCATCGGCACCAACAAACCGGATGCCGCGGAGACGATCAAGAATCTGCTGGCGGACCTCGGGGCGCTGACGCCGTGCGCCCAGCCCGATCGCGCGGCGGTGATGAATCTGCTCGCCGGCAAGGGCGTCAAAGTCGTCGGGTACCCCGGCTGGCAGAGAATCGATGCGGCGGAAGTGGCGCGCGGCGAGGCGGAGGGCAAGCCGCGGGAAAAGTTCGTGACGGTCGCCGAGATGATCGCGGCCGCCGGTGTGGAATAACGCGGCTTGCCGCGATTCTAGGTCCTACGAGGGACAACCAAAGGAGCAGGATGAAGCTTTCGTTCCTGAAGCGCATAGAGATCCCGCATGTCTTCGCACTTCTCACCGGCGTAATTCTTCTCTGCAGCCTTCTTACCTACGTGATCCCGTCGGGCAATTATACGCGGGAGGAGCGCACCTACGGCTCGTTCACCCGTACCGTTGTCATTCCCGGCACCTTCGACAAGCTGCCCAAGCACACGTCGCCGAAGGGCGCCCTCATCGGGGATGCGGTGGAGGGAAAAGCGTCACCGGTGAGCGTGCTTGGTTTCTTGAGTGCCATACCCCGCGGCATGGAGGGTGCAGCGGACATCATATTCTTTATTTTTGTCATCGGCGGCGTCTTCGGTATCCTGCAACGCACGGGCACCATTAACGCGCTGCTGCATGCTCTTCTCGATCGCTACTCGAAGTCGGGGCCGCTGCTCACCATCATACTCATGACGGCCATCGGCATCGGGGGGTCGACGCTGGGTATGGGGGAAGAGTTCATTCCGTTGGTGCCGGTTTTTATGATCGTCTCGAAAGAGCTGGGCTACGACCGCATCTATGGTCTTGCGCTCGTGATGCTCGCCGCCGATATTGGCTTTGCTGCCGCGACGACCAATCCCTTTACCCTCCAGATCGCACAGGGAATCGCCGAGCTGCCGCTCGGCAGTGGCATACAGCTGCGTGTCATCTTTTTCGCGGTGTGTCTGACATGGACCGTAGTCTATGTACTACGCTACGGTGCGAAGATCAAAAAGGACCCGTCCAGGTCGGTGATGGCGGGGGACGATTTCGCGCTGCCCGATTACGATCTGGACAGGCAGAAGCTGGCCGGTTCCCACGTGGCAATCGTTGCAAGCTGTGCGGTCATCTTCGCGTTCATCCTTTTTGCGGTGCAGAAGATGGGCTGGTGGCTGCCCGAAATGGCCGGCGGTTTTCTGCTCATGGGTTTTGTGGCGGCGTTCATCTCGCGCATCGGCGTGTCCGAGGCCACCCGCGCGTTCGTCAAGGGATGCGAGGAGATGGTGGTGGCCGCGCTCGTGGTGGGATTCGCCAGGGGCATCCAGGTGGTTCTGATGGACGGCCAGATCATGGACACGCTGATTTTTCCGCAGCGAGCGTGCTGAGGAATTTTCCCAACGTGGTCGCGGCGGAGGGCATGCTGTTGTTTCAATCGTTCTTGAATTTCTTCATCCCGTCGGGTTCGGGCCAGGCGGCGGTGACCATGCCGTTGATGGCGCCGCTGGCCGACGTCCTCGGCCTGACCCGGCAGACGGCGGTGCTTGCTTTTACCTGCGGCGATGGTTTTTCGAATACGATTATTCCGACCTCCGGGGTTTTGATGGCGATGCTGAGCCTGGCAAGGATTCCGTACCAGAAGTGGGTGCGTTTTGTGCTGCCGTTGTTCCTGCAGCTCATGCTGCTGTCGGGGGTATTTCTGGCGATCGCCGTGTGGATCGATTACCAGTAGGGATTGCGAACTCCTGCGGGTGGCGGGAGTGTTTCATACAGAAAGGGAAATCGATGCAGCGTGTTCCGGTGCTTTTCTCCGCGGTGGCTGCGGTTGCCGTGCTGGCCTGTGGAACGCAGCCCGCGAGGGTTCAGGTCGAAAACCACTCGTTCGCGAGGCCGGACGAGGTGATCGTCGAACACATCAGTCTCGACTTGACCGTGGATTTCGAAAAGCGGCGCATCAGCGGCCGCGCCGACCTCCGTATCCGTAACAAGAGCGGCGCCCGCCACCTCCACCTGGACACGCGGGCGTTGAAGATCAACGGGGTCACACTGGGGAACGACGTCGAAACGCGCTTCGTGCTCGGCGACGAAGTCGAACCCATCGGGCGGCCGCTGATCGTGGACATCCTGCCGGAAACAAAACTTGTCAGCGTGTTTTACGAAACGACCGACGGCGCCACCGGCCTCGACTGGCTCTCGCCGGCGCAGACCGCGGGCGGCAAGAAGCCATTCCTCTTCACGCAGGGCCAGGCGATTCTCAACCGCACCTGGATCCCCTGCCAGGACCAGCCGGGCGTGCGGGTGACCTACGACGCCCGCATTACGACACCGCCGGACCTCATGGCAGTAATGAGCGCGCGGAATGGCACCACCCGGCGCGCCGACGGTGTCTACGAGTTTTCGATGCCGCAGCCGATTCCGGCCTACCTCATCGCGCTGGCCGTCGGCGATCTCGAGTTCAGGGAGATCAGCGACCGTTGCGGGGTGTACGCGGAACCATCCGTCGTCGAGGCGGCCGCGTGGGAGTTCGCCGACACCGAAGCGATGATGCGGACTGCCGAGGAGCTTTACGGACCCTACCGCTGGGAGCGCTACGACATCATCGTGCTGCCGCCGAGTTTCCCCTACGGAGGGATGGAGAATCCACGCCTGTCGTTCGTCACACCGGTCCTGGTCGCCGGCGACCGCTCGCTGGTGTCGACCATCGCGCACGAGCTGGCCCACTCGTGGTCGGGCAACCTGGTGACCAACGCCACGTGGAACGATTTCTGGCTCAACGAGGGATTCACCACCTACTTCGAGCTTCGCATCCTCGAAGCACTCTACGGCACCGAGCGCATGGAACTGCAGGCGGTGCTCGGCTACGACGAACTCGAGGCGAAGATCTCGGACCTTGGAGCCGACAACCCGGACACGCGGTTGCGTCTGGACATTTCGCAGGGCGACCCCGACGAGGGACTGAGCACCGTTGCCTACGAAAAAGGATACCTGTTCCTGCGTCTGCTCGAGGAAACGGTCGGACGCGAGAAGTGGGATGCCTTCTTGCGGGGGTATTTCGATCACTTCGCGTTTCAGAGTATGACGACGAGAGCGTTTCTCGATTACCTGCAGGAGCAGCTCTTCGCCGGTGATCCCGAGTTGGCGGCGCGCGTGGGGGTGGAGGAATGGGTCTACGGCACCGGCATTCCGGATAACCATCCGGTGTTGCATTCGGCCGCCTTCGAGCATGTAAAAGCGCAGATAGAGGCTTGGGAAACGGGGACGGCGCCCGGGGCGCTCGAGACCTCCGGCTGGTCGACCCAGCAGTGGAAACTTTTCATACAGGGTCTGCCCGACGGTATGAGTGTCGAACAGATGCGGGCGCTCGATACGCAGTTCGACTTTACCGGTGGCAGCAACGCGGAGCTTTTGCAGGTGTGGTTTCTGCACGGCATCGCAAACCGCTACGAGCCGGTCTACCCGCGCCTCGAGCAGTACCTGGTGGGCATCGGCAGGATCTGGCTCATTTCACCCCTTTACCGCAAGCTGGCGGAGACGCCCGAGGGAATGGAGAGGGCACAGGAGATCTACCGCAAAGCGCGTCCCGGTTATCACGCACTCACCGCCGCGATCATGGACAAGATCGTGGAGTGGGAGCCGCCGCCGTCCCGCTAGCAGGCTCGCGGGTGGTTGCACTCGTCATGTCGACACGCTCTTTAATGCTATTGGTACTGGCCCTGGTGCTGGTGATCGCGCAAGGCGGTCGGCCATCGTTCGCCGCGGGCGGAATGCCGGGCGGCGGCAAGGCCGATGATAAGGGAGCCACACCGTACGTTCTGGTACTTGGTGTGGCGCAGGACGGCGGCGCTCCGCAGGCGGGCGACAAGACGCATCCGGGCTGGGCGGACCCGAGTTTGCGCCGCCGCGTGACGTGTCTGGCCGTCGTGGATCCGGCGGGACGCCCGGGTCGCTGGCTGCTGGATTGTACGCCCGACTTTCGGGAGCAGCTACACGAGCTAGACCGCGTGGCGCCGGTGGAGGGAACGCCCGGTCTCGCGGGGATCTTTCTGACCCATGCGCACATCGGTCACTACACGGGGCTCATGTTTCTCGGTCATGAATCGATGGGCGCGCGGGAGGTCGCCGTGTGGGCGATGCCGAAGATGCGCTCGTTTCTGGAGGCGGGCGGGCCGTGGAGCCAACTGGTACGCTACGAAAACATCCGTCTCAATACGCTGGAGCACGGGCGGTCGGTCGTGTTGAACTCGCGGCTCCGGGTGACGCCGTTTCGGGTGCCGCACCGGCAGGAATATTCCGAGGTCGTCGGTTACCGCATCGACGGTCCCAACCGGTCGGTCCTGTTTATTCCCGACATCGACCAGTGGGAAGACTGGGACGCGGAGGGCACGAGGATCGAGACGCTGATCGCCGGTGTGGATGTCGCCTACCTGGACGGTACCTTTTACGCAAACGGTGAGATCCCCGGCCGCGACATGTCGAGCTTTCCCCATCCGTTCATTACGCACAGCATGCGGCGCTTCGCATCTCTGCCGGAGAAGGAGCGTGGGAAAATACGTTTCATCCATTTGAATCACACCAACCCCGCGCTTTATCCCGACAGCGAGGCACGCCGCACCATCGAGCGCAACGGTTTCCGCGTCGCCGAGGAAATGGAGCGGGTCGATCTGTGAGTGCAAACCGGCACCATAGAAGCGGGCAGAGAGGGCGCGCCGCTCCAGCCGTACCGCCGCACAATGTTACAGGAGGCACATGATGAAGACGCTGCTTACAATCGTGGTTCTCACCATGCTGGCGGGACCCGCCGCGGGCGGCACGACGGTGGACTTTTCCGGCGGGCGCTGGGTTGACCTCACCCATGCATTTTCGGCGGCGGCCATCTACTGGCCGACGGCGGAGGAGTTCGAACACGAGACGGTGTTCGAAGGAATGACAGACAAGGGTTACTACTATTCCGCCTATAATTTCAGTGCGGCGGAACACGGCGGTACGCACATCGACGCGCCGATTCACTTTGCCAGGGACCGCAAGACCGTCGATGCCATTGCCGTGGACCGCTTGATTGGGCCGGCGGTGGTGGTAGAGGTGATCGAAAGCGTACGGGATGACCGCGATTACCAGGTGACGGCTGGCGACTTCATCGCCTGGGAGAAAAAGAACGGGAGAATCCCGGACGGGAGTATCGTGCTTTTGAACACGGGGTCGGCGGGGTACTGGCCGGACCGTGCGAAGTACATGGGCACGGACGAGCGGGGAGCAGCGGCGGTCGCCAAACTGCACTTTCCAGGACTGCATCCAGGCGGGGCCGAGTGGCTGGTGGCGAACCGGAGTATCCACGCGATCGGGCTCGACACGCCGAGTATCGATTACGGGCAGTCCACATTGTTCGAGAGCCACCGCATCCTGTTCGACAAGAACATTCCCGCTTTTGAAAACGTGGCCAATCTCGACCAGCTGCCCGCAACGGGTGCCACCGTTATTGCGCTGCCGATGAAGATCGCCGGCGGCAGCGGGGGACCGCTGAGGATTGTCGCGTGGGTGCCCGGCGATTGACCCTGTGCTTCACTCCGGCTGCGGGTACTCGTCGCGCAGCACGCGCCGCATCACCTTGTTGGACGCCGTTCTCGGCAGCGCGTCGATGAGCACCACGTCGTGTACGCGGAACAGGGGATTGAGACCGCTGGAAATGGCCTTCTGCATCGCCCCGGCCAGTGCGTCGCTCTTCACGTCGGCGCCGGGCTCGGGTACCGCGTACACCACGAGCATGCTGGGCCCGCCCCCGGGCTGTGTTACCGCAACGGCCGCTACCTCCCGTACGCCCGCCACCGCGCCCACCACGCGTTCGAGCTCCGCCGCGCTGATCTTGATGCCACCGAGGTTCATGGTGTCATCCGCCCGCCCGTGGGCCTGGTAATAGCCCCCGCCGAGCCTTTC
>JAZGDW010000167.1:0-15773 GCA_036478295.1 Candidatus Krumholzibacteriia bacterium | reverse complement strand
GGTTGGTGACGGAGCCGTTGCGGGAACGAGCGAGGATCACCCGCCGCAGGCGGGTCGCCGAGTGAAGTGGAGCGCGGCGACGGAAGCAATCCAACCACGCACCGCCAGAGCTCCCAGAGCCAACCGGTTCAGACCAGCGTAACCTTGCCGTCACCCTTCACGATTTCCCCGATCACGCGGGCATCCGGCGCACACGCGGCGACCTTGTCCCGATCGGACGCGGCCACAACCAGCACCATTCCCAGACCCATATTGAACACCCGGAACATCTCGGCCTCGTCCACGTCGCCCTTCTCCGCGAGAAACCCAAACACCGGCGGCACCGGCCAGCTGCCCTTTTCGACGCGCGCGTTACAAGAACCCGGGAGGATGCGAGGCAGGTTGTCGAGCAGGCCGCCGCCGGTCACGTGCGCCAGACCGTTTATCGCGATCGATTCCATCAGCTTGCGAACGGGGCTCAGGTAGGAGGCGTGCACCTTGAGCAGCTCCTCACCGACCGTACAGCCGAGCTCCGGTACACGGTCGCCAACACCGAGCTCGAGCAGCTCGAAGAAAACGTGTCGCGCCAGGGAATAGCCGTTGGTATGAAGACCGGTTGAGGGCAGCGCAAGAACCGCGTCTCCCGGCGCAATGCCCGAGCCGTCGATGATCCGTGACTTTTCGACGACCCCGACGATGCAACCGGCGAGGTCGAAATCCTCGCCATGGTAGACACCAGGCATTTCCGCCGTTTCCCCACCGATCAGCGCGCAGTTATTTTCGCGGCACGCGGCGGCTATGCCCTCCACGATAGCGCTTGCGCGCTCCGCATCGAGCTCTGCACTGGCGAGGTAGTCCAGAAAGAACAGGGGCTCCGCACCCTGCACCAGGATATCATTGACGCAGTGGTTCACCAGGTCCCGGCCCACGGTGTCGAACCGGCCCACCATGGTGGCAATCATCACCTTGGTGCCCACCCCGTCGATACTGCTCACCAGCACCGGTTCCTTGTACGAACCCGATTGCGCGAACAGACCACCGAACGCGCCGGTTTTCGACAGCACTTCACGGCCCCAGGTCGACTTGACGTGGGCCGCAATGGCGGCCTTGGCGCGATTCGCCCGGTCGATGTTTACACCGGAGTCCTTGTACTTCATCGATATGTCTCCGCGTTGGAAGCTCGCCCTAGAGGCGCAGCTTGAGCGATTCGTAGATCGCCGTCGTGGGATCGGCTTCGACGATCAGGGGAAACTCGCCGGCGTTCACCATTCTGATAAGCAGGTTCGCCACGTCGAGGTCGAACTGCTCGCCCTTGTACTGCCGGAACTGATCCATGACCCTGTCGACGGACAACCCTTTACGATAGGGCCGGTCCGAAGTCATCGCGTCGAATGCGTCTGCACACAAGAGTATACGCGAACCGACGGGAATTTCATCTCCTTTGAGGCCGACGGGGTAACCCTTGCCGTCAGGCTGCTCGTGGTGGTAACGGACCAGCACCGCCGCTTCTTTGAGAAATTTGAGATTCTCGACGATGTCGGCGCCGATGGTCGGGTGGGTGCTGAGCGAGCGCCGTTCCTCGTCGGAGAGTTTTCCCGGCTTGTGGAGGATTTCCTTTCTGATGGCGATCTTGCCGATATCGTGGAGCAGCGCACTATACTCGAGGATCTCTATATCTTTCGACGACAGCCCCATCGCCCTGCCCAGACGAAGCGCGTAGCGCGATACACGGTACGAATGACCATGCGTATACGGATCGTTTGCGTCGAGCGCCGACGTCAGCGCCGACACCGTGTTGATGTGCGCTTCCTTCATCTGGATGTACAGCTGAAACGTGTAACGGGCAAGAAAGAGCGGCACGACGAACAGGACGATGGTCCACATGCCGCTGCGCGTATAGACCAGGGCGATGATCGCCGCCACCGGCAAGAAGGCCAGGATGTGGAAGAAATTCCACATATAGTTCTGCTTCCAGATCTTCAGCGGATTCTTGTAGTCGCTGAGCGCGATAATCGTGCTGATCGAAAACGTATTGACCGCGTAATAGACCACGCCACAGGCGAACAGCGGAAGAAGAAACCTCGGGCTGTCCAGACTCGTCCAGTACGGCCCGAAACTTTCGAAGACCAGGCCTGATATGCCGACGGTCATTATCAGGAGGGGCACGTTGAACGCGATACGGACCGCCGGTCGTCGCTGGATAAAAACCTCGGAGAGAAAGGTCGAGATCGCCTCAATAAACGCGGTCGCCGGCGCCCCGAAGATGAGTATCGAGGCCAGGTCGATGGGACTCGACGCATAGATCGAGGCGCCCCCCATGGGCAGTGTTATCTGCGCGGTGTCCGCCACGATGATCAACGCGATGAACAGGATCACGCCGCGGAACCGCTCGAGCGGGAAATCCCGCATCAAGTACGCGAAGAGGAGAAACCCGAGGATAATGTAAAGGAAATAAAACAGCTTGAAGGCAACCGTAGAGTTCTTGATTCCCTGCACCACAATATCTACACCTGTAGGTTCTGCACCGTCAAACGTAGGTACGGATACCGACCCTGGCCGACGGTAGTGACTGGTAGCAGTGCGCTCAAAGATCTGGCCGCAAAGTGCCCCCCACTTCGTGTGTCACGGGGTGGGACGACACCTTCGCGAGTCACCATCAATCACTTGATCTTGTATTCTACTGAACTCCTGGATTTCAACACACCCAATATCCTGTTCACCGCAGCGAGGGTCGCGTAAACCACGGTCTGGTTCGCGTCGCCGCAATATAGTGAACAGCCGGAGAGGCTCTTGGTTGCACGGTCTTGTAGAAGATTCACTTTGACAACCACCGCCGTGTCATCACCAAGAAGAATCTCTACCGCGTCAGCTAAGCATAGCCGGATTTCCTCGTCAAGCAATTCCGAGACGGCATTGAGCGTGGCTTCGGCGACCACGCGCAGGTGGGAACCGCCGGGGTGTTCGGCCCTGCCACTGCCGAAAGTTTCCACGCCTTCCCTGACGAGTTCGACTTCCGCCTGAACGCTCTTTGGAGAAACGAAGACGTTGACGCTGTGAAATGCAAAGCGTGCTGGAAATTCCTCCACTGGAAATTCCAGGATCGGTTCTTCCGGGGACGCAGCGGGGGTGACGACCGGCGCGTCATCGGCCGGCGATTCTGGATCGAAAACCACGACACCGATCTTCTTGTAGTCGACCGATATCCCTACTTCGGCTTTCAGGCACGACTCGACGTCCCGCGCGACCAGTTTGGGCGGCTTCTGGGAGGTGGCAACAACGTGAATCTCAGTAATCTCCCCGGTCTCGTCCGATGTGATGCGGCACGAGGAGATCCCCTGAATTCGGCTGACCAGATGCTCGGCTCGTTCAATAACGTCGGGTGTATATCGTTGTGTTGCCATAGCTTAGTTTTGAGATGGAAAAATGTGCCGACCGCATGGAGTGGCGGCATTATACCACAGTCGTGCCCCAACCTCGCAGCAAAAAGCTCTCCACTTCTAGCTGTAATTTGTCATCGATTCGAGGAATTTACGCCTCAGGTCGATCGCGGCCGGGCTGTGATCGAGCAGTCCATCGACGGAAAACTTTTCAACCGTGAAGCTCGCCATCACGGTACCGTGGATCATAGCGCTGGCGAGGTTGCCGCGCGTGACCTCTCCGGCACCGGCCAGCCAGCCGAGGAATCCGCCGGCGAAAGCGTCACCGGCGCCTGTGGGATCGACGACTTTCGGCAGCAGCACCGCGGGCACGAACAGGCAGAGGTCGCGGCCGAACAGCAGCGAACCGAATTCGCCTCGCTTGATGACCACGTACTTCGGGCCCATGTCGAGGACTTTCTCCGCCGCGCACAAGACCTGCGCCTCGCCGCTCAGTTGGTACGCTTCGTCGTCATTGATAAAGAGCATGTCGACCCGCTTCAGCACCGCCTTGAGGTCGGCCAGCGCGCTCTCGATCCAGAAATTCATCGTATCCATGCCGACGAACTTTGCGCCTTCGACTTGCCCGAGGACCTCGAGCTGGATCGCGGGAGCTATGTTGCCCAGAAAAACAAAACTTGAGGATCGGAACTCCGCCGGCACCTTTGGGTCGAAACTTTCGAACACGTTCAACTGCGTCTCCAGAGTGTCGCGGTCCTGCATATTGTCATGATAACGGCCCCGCCAGTGAAACGTTTTTCCCGGTACCTTCTCGATGCCGCGGGTATCGATGCCGCGTTTGCGAAGGCTCTCCATGTGCTCGTCGCCGAAGTCCTCACCGACTACGGCGACAACCCGGGGCGATGAAAAATAACTCGCCGCCAGCGATGCGTAGGTTGCTGAGCCGCCCAGCGCCCTGTCGACGGAGCCGTGGGGCGTTTCAACCGAATCGAACGCAACCGACCCGACGATGAGAAGTGGCGGATTCTCTTGTGCCATTCGCGTGTGCTCCTTTGACTGCTCTCGTTATGTTTTGGCGGGCGTTAGCTTTTCTCGTTACATGCTGGCCGGGGCGTCCACGCCCATCACATTCAGGGCATTCCTTAACACCTGCCGGGCTGCCTCCACCAGGAAAAAACGCGAGGCGGACAGCTCGGCGTCGTCCGTCACCACCCGGCGAACATGGTAGAACCGGTGAAAAAGCGCCGCGAGTTCCTGCGCGTAGGTGGCCACGCGGTTTGGCTCGCGCGTCATCGCCGCCCCCTCGATGACGTGGGGAAAGAAGAGCAGATGCACCATGAGGTCCCGCTCTTCGGGGGAATCCAGCCTGCGGCATTCCGCGCCGGCTGGCAGCTTCAAACCCTTTTCGGCGGCGAACCTCGCGACGCTCGCGATCCTCGCGTGGGCGTACTGCACGTAGTACACCGGGTTCTCGTCGGACTGCTTGCGCGCAAGTTCGAGATCGAAGTCCAGCGGCGAGTTCGCACGCCGCATGAGAAAGAAAAATTTCGCCACGTCCGCACCAACGTCGTCGATGAGTTCCCGCATTCGAATGATCTCACCGGAGCGTTTGCTCATGCTGACCGGTTTCTTGCCCTCGAGCAGCCGTACCCAGCCCACGGTCAGGATGCTCAGCCAACCGGTGCCGGCGCCCAGAACCGTCGCCGCCGCCTGCATCCTGGAGATATGCCCGTGGTGGTCGGGACCGAGCAGGTCCACCACCCACTTGTAGCCCCGCCGTAGCTTCGTCAAATGGTACGCGATGTCACCAAGGAAATACGTCGGATTCCCGTCGCTTTTTATGAGAACCCGGTCTTTCTCGTCGCCGAACTCCGAAGTCCGAAAATACACCGCGCCGTCCTGCTCGTAACAGTAGCCCTTGTCCTCGACGATCTTGCGGGCCTCTTGCACTCCCTCCGGATGGAGGCTCGATTCGCGGTAGAAACTGTCGAAGTGCACTCCGAAATGGCGCAGGTCGTCCTCGATCCCCCGCAGCAACACGTTGGTGGCTAAGTCGCCGTAGCGGGCGATACCGTCGGCTTCGGAGTCCCAGCGAGCGGCCTCATCGGGCGCAACCTGCTCGGCGATCTCCTTGAGATAGGCCCCCGGGTACGCCCCAATTTCGCTGCCGCTCTCCAGCGTACCGAGTCGTTCGCGCACACGGAAACGCAGGCTCTCACCGAGCGCCCGGACCTGGTTGCCGGAATCGTTGACGTAGTACTCGCCCTCGGCGTCAAAGCCCACTTTTCTCAGCAGGTTCACGATAACCGAGCCCACCGCCGCGGCGCGCGCCGACACCAGCACCAGGGGGCCGGTGGGGTTGGCCGACACGTATTCGACCTGGCACTTGATCCCGTCACCGTAGCGGCTGCCGCCGTAGTCATCCCCCGCGCGGTGGATATCCGTCAGGTTGCCAGCCAGGATTTCGGGGGAAAGTGTGAGATTGATGTAACCGGGTTTGGCCACCTCCACGCCGGCGACGGCGCCCGCGGCAAAGGACAGCTTGTCCGCTATGTCCTCGGCGATTTGCATCGGTTTCTTCTTGAACGTCCTGGCCAGTGACATCGCCACCGGTGTGGCCATGTCGCCGTGCTCCTTGTGCCGCGGCTTCTCCAGGACGAGGCGCACGTCGGCAGTGGCGTATCCCGCCTTCTTGATCGCCTCCTGCAGGCTCTTCTGTATGTCCTCGCGGAAACTCACCGGATGGCCGCCCTTCCCTCTTCGTTAAATGTCTCTATGATCGCGTCGCCCCACAACCTCTCCAGATGATAGTACTTTCGAACGTCGGCTTTGAAAACATGCACCACGACGTCGACGAGATCGATGAGAACCCATGTCAGCGCGTCCATTCCCTCCACGCTGTATACGCTTATCTTGTCCTTCTTGCACCCGTCGATCACCGCGTCGGCGATTGCCCTTACCTGAACGTCGGAACCTCCCGTGCAGATGACGAAAAAGTCCGTCATGGTTGTTATCTTACGGAGGTCGAAGAGCATTACGTCTTCTGCTTTCTTCGACAGCGCAAATTTTATGATCCTCTTGGCGATGGTCTTGGGTCTCTTAGCCAATAATGTGTCCTCCCGTCACGCGGCCGCAGCGGCGGATAACGCCTTGCGCAATTAATTCTTTCATAAGTCCATCATTCCTTCGCTTCTTTATCGACATCGTCTCGTTTCTTGCGAACCACAACGAACGCCACCAGGATGCTCCCCATATAGAGGAGCAGGATGGGCACCGCCATCAGAACCTGTGAGATGGCGTCCGGTGGCGTCAGTATCGCCGAACCGATGAATATGACGGTAACACCGTACCGCCACTGCTTGAGCAGCCACTGGGGCGTTACCAGTCCCAGCGAGCTCAGTACGAGCACCACGATCGGAATCTGAAACACAATGCCGAACGTAAAACACAACCTGGCGACAAAGGCAAAATACGCGCTGACGGACAGCAGCGGGTTGAGGTTCTCGGTGCCGAACCCCAGGAGAAACTTTAGAACGAAGGGGATCAGGATCACATAACAAAAAACTATGCCGAGATAGAACAACGTCGCGCTGCTTATCACCAGCGGATAGACGCGCCGCCGTTCGGCGGCGAAAAGACCCGGCACCACGAAGGACCACACCTTGTAAAGAACAAAGGGAAAGGCGATGATGATGCCCAGCACCAGGCTTACCCTAAGCCGGATCATGAAGGCACCCAGCGGCGAATTGAAGTACAGGCTCTCTACGGGGAGATCCTTGATGAGCAGATCGAGAATGCGGCCGCTAAAGAACCAGCAGATAATTGTCAGCAAGAAGATCCCGACGAGCGACTGGATGATGACCCGGCGCAAATCGCCCAGGTGATCGAAGAAAGACATCTCGCGAAGTTCCTCGCGGTCTTTCTTGCGGACGTCGGTGCCGGGCGCGTTCACGTTCGCACACTGGAAGCCGAAGACCTGCGGGTCAGATCAGCCTCCTTCCTTTTTCTTGTTCTTGTCGACGAGGATTCCCTTGATCTCGCTCAGGAATTGATTGATGTCTTTGAACTGCCTGTACACGGATGCGAAACGCACGTAGGCCACTTCGTCGAGCGCCTGCAGCCGGTCGATAATCTCGTTGCCAAGATCGTCAGACTGAATCTCGTGTTTGAACTTTCCGAAAGTCGCGCTTTCCACCTCTTCGACAAGATTCTCCAGTTGCTCCCGCGATACCGGACGCTTTTCGCACGCGCGTATCAGACCGGTCAACAGTTTCTCTCTGTCGTACGCCTCGCGCCTACCGTCTTTCTTGACCACCATCAACGGCGCCTTCTCGATGTACTCGTACGAGGTGTATCTCTTGCCGCACTTCAGGCATTCCCGGCGCCTGCGGATCGCCGCGCCCTCACGCGTCGTTCGCGAGTCGACTACCTTGTCTTCCATATGGTTGCATTGCGGGCATTTCATTTTTTGTCCACTTCCCCACGGCGCGCCGCAACCCAAAAACACGCTTCAGTCACCGAGCGCACGACGATCCGGAAACAATTCGGTAGGTGCGGGTCTGGTGCAGGATACAATCCGGATTAGCTTCTGTATTCTGCATAAAGAGGAAATGTCTCACAGAGAACTTTCGTCTCCTCGCCGACTACTTGGATCGTCCTCTCGTCTTCTATGTTTTCGAGCACGCGGCACATCAAGCCGGCTATTTTTGTCATTTCGGGTTCTTTCATGCCCCGCGTGGTCAGGGCCGGAGTGCCCACGCGGATACCGCTCGTGACAAACGGGCTCTTGGTATCGAAGGGCACCGTGTTCTTGTTCACCGTGATACCCGCACGTTCGAGCGCCCTCTCCGCTTTCTTGCCGGTGAGGCCCTTCGAGCTGAGGTCCACCAGAAAGAGATGGGTGTCCGTACCGCCGGATACCACGTCGAACCCGCTGTCGATCAAGCACTGCGCCAGGGTCTGGGCGTTCTTGACCACCTGCCGCTGGTACACCTTGAATTCATCGCTCATCGCCTCTTTGAAACAGACCGCCTTGGCGGCGATCGCGTGCATGAACGGCCCGCCCTGCGTGCCGGGAAAGTTCATCTTGTCGACCTTTTCCCGGTGCTCTTCCCGGCAGAGGACGAATCCGCCCCTCGGCCCCCGCAGCGTCTTGTGCGTGGTGCTGGTGACAACGTCTGCGTAGGGGGATGGATTCGGATGGATGCCGGCGGCGATGAGGCCGGCGATATGCGCCATATCCACCATGAGAAAACAGGACGCCTTGTCGCAGATCTGCCTAAGGCGCGGGAAATCCAGAACCCGGGCGTACGCGCTCGCGCCGGCAACGAACATGCGCGGACGCTCTTGCAACACCTGGCTCTCGAGAGCGTCGTAGTTGATCGTGCCGGTGTCCTTGTCGACGGTGTAATGAGAGACGTCGAAGAACATACCGGAGAAGTTCACCGGGTGCCCATGGGTCAGATGGCCGCCGTGAGAGAGGCTAAGCCCCATTATCTTGTCACCGTGGGACAGCAGGGAGAAATAGGCCGTCATGTTGGCCTGGCTTCCCGAGTGCGGTTGAACGTTGACGTGGTCCGCGGAGAAGAGCGCCTTCGCCCGTTCCTGCGCGAGGGTTTCCACCTTGTCGACCTCACCGCAGCCGCCGTAGTACCGCTTGCCCGGGTAACCCTCGGCGTACTTGTTGTTCATCACCGACCCGTTCGCGGCGAGAACCGCGCGACTGGCAAAGTTCTCTGAGGCGATCATCTCGAGCTGGCCGTGCTGGCGCACGACTTCGGCGTCGATCGCGGCGGCGATTTCGGGATCGGTTTTCTGCAGGAGCTCGAAATCCTGGTTTACGTGGCTTTTGTTCAGCACTTCGTCTCCGGCTTTCATACGGGCGTCAGCCACTTGTACTTGTCCTCGACTTCGCCTGAAAGCACCCCAAAGAACTGCTCCTGCAGCTTCTGTGTAATGGGGCCGCGCTTGCCTTTTCCGATCGTAATCTTGTCGATGCTGCGAATCGGCGTGATCTCGACCGCGCTGCCTGTGAAGAAGACTTCATCGGCGATGTAGAGCGCCTCGCGCGGGATCATATGTTCCTTTACCGGTATGCCGAGCGCGGCGGCGAATTCGATCACACAGTCGCGCGTGATGCCCGGCAGCACGGAAGAGCCAAGCGGCGGCGTGCACAATATGCCGTTCTGCACGATAAAGAGATTCTCGCCGCTTCCCTCACTCACGTAGCCGGCCACGTCGAGCGCGATGCCCTCGACGTAGCCGTTCACGATCGCTTCCATCTTGATCAGCTGCGAGTTCATGTAGTTGGCGGCGGACTTGGAAAGTGCCGGCAGCGTGTTGGGCGCGATACGGGTCCACGATGACACGCACACGTCCACCCCATTCTCCAGCACGTTGTCGCCGAGGTACCCTCCCCACTTCCACACCGCAACGAACACGTTGACCGGATTCGGAAACGGATTCACCCCGAGCTCTTCGTAGCCGCGATAGACAACGGGACGAATGTAGCACGCGTCCAGCTTGTTGGCTCTTACCGTCCCCAGAATCGCGTCCGATATTTCACGCTTCGAGAACGGAATGTCCATGCGGAATATTTTCGCCGAGTTGAACAAGCGATCCACGTGCGTGCCGAGACGGAAAGCCATCGTCCCCGCTGGTGTCTTGTAGGATCTCATTCCCTCGAACACCGCCGTGCCGTAGTGAATCACGTGCGAGCAAACGTGAATCTTTGCGTCATCCCAATCAACGAATTCCCCGTCCATCCAGATCTTATCGGTTTTCTCGAGTGCCATATCAACCTTCCCGTTCAAACTCGATGGTTTTCCAACCGTCGAATGTTTCGATTTTCTTCCGCATTGCCTCGACGCACTTCACTATCACCGCGAAGCTCGCTTCGTAGACTTCTTTCCCCATGCCGATAGGGTCGACAATATCACCCTCCACGTCATCGCAGAAACCACTTAGAAGATACGTGTACGCGAGCGCCGAAGGTTCGATGACCCCGACCGTGTCACGGTGGCCCGAGGCCATTACTACTATTAAATCCGCGTCTCTTACCAGCGTCCTGCTCAGTAACCTGGCCTGATGATCGGTGACGTCTATCGCCTTCGCGCTTGCAACTTCAACAGCCAGCGGGGATGCTGGCGCACCATCTGCGGCCGCGGAACCGGCCGAACTTACGTCGTAGTCGTTCTGTGAAAACAGTTTTTTAGCGATTCCAACTGCTAGTGGACTCCGACATGTATTACCCGTACAAACAAAGAGTATGTTCTTCAACGTCGTCACCCTTCGATCACGATGTGTTCTCCACTGTAGCAGCGGCGAATCGGTGTGTCAAGAGCCTAAGCGGGCACCCTGGGCGCGAGAGCGCGTCTGGCGCGCGGGCACGAAACATAATCGTGACGATTATCAAATAACCAAAGGAAAAAGTTGACATTACGTCTGCTTTTGTATATTAAACAAAGCGTACGGAGGTGTGAATGAATAAACGTTTGTTGGCGACATTCCTGGTTTCGCTGATACTGTCATACCTGTTCATCCCCCCCACCCCGCAAATACACGGCAAGCCAATCTTGAAGCCCAGGAAGTACCACGGGCCGATTCCGAGGCGATCCTTCACGTTCAGCGTTGGCTTCCTCGGCGGTGCGGACAACGTGGATATGTGGGCCCACCTCGACGGACTGGTGCCGGCCACCTTTGAGCGTTTTCTGTTCACGGAAGACTTCAGTTCAGGGGTGCAGCTCGACTTGACCTACACGGTCAAGATGCACCCGCAGTTCGCGTTTCGTGTCAAGGGCGGCGCGGGATTCCTCAGCTCTCAGAGCAAGGGCAAGACCGCGGCCTTTGCGTCCCCCTCCGACACGATTTCCACGCTGGTGGATTTCACCCGCGAGTTCGACGTCACTTTGTTGTCAGTGGAGGCATCGGGTATTTATTACTTTCAGGACGCGTCGGTTGACGAATTCCAGGTCTATCTCGGCGGTGGGTTCAGTATGTATTTCCCCATCGCTGATTTTGACGAAACCGTGGTCTCCGCAGCGACCGGCGCCTCGTTCCGCGACCTCGTCGCCGACGTATCCGACACCGATACGACTCCTGGCGTCCACGGCATCCTGGGCTTTCTCTATCACATACGAAATTCCTTGGCGTTCAACGTCGAAGCACGGGCTCAGCTCGCCCAGAGCAAGTTCGTTATCACCGCACCCACCGCCTCGGCGGGCGTTCAGCCGTTGTCATTCGACGTCGACTACACAGGCTTCACTCTCAGCCTGGGCGTGTCCACGTTCTTCTGATGATTGACGCTTGAGCTCGACAAAACCCTGTGCGATAATTGTTTTTTGTGTGTGCGTGTCTGTCCGACCGGCGCGCTCTATTTTCTGTAGAGACAGGGTGCGCTCCTCCGTTTCGTTCTTGGCACAACCGGATCTGACGCCTGCTTAAAGGGCCATTTCCCGCGGAGCATTCATGATCAGTCGTATCGTTCGCGTAAAAGCGGAATTCACCGGCAAAGAAGAGGTCGTCGTGCTGCCCCTGTATGAGGGCGACAAGAAGCCGACGGGGTTGGTCAAAAAACTGGACGTGCTGTGCCATTCCGCGATCAGCAAGACGCTGAAAAGCGGCCATTTCAAGGCCGAAGCCGGCGAAACTCTTCTGCTGGGACTCCACCTCCCCAGGGCGCCCGACTACGTCCTTCTCGTCGGGTTGGGCAAGCGCGAAAAAATGGATCCGGAACGCATGGCGGCCGCCGGCGGCAGCGCTTCGAAGTTGCTGAAAAAGCATCGCTTTGGCAGCTGCCACCTGTTCGCATCGGATGTGCTGGAGGAATCGCCGGACGAGCGGCTGCACCCGTTTCTCAAGGGATTTCTGCTCGCCCAGTACACGTTCTTTCTCGGCGAGAGAAAACAGCCGACCGAGCTGAAGAAGCTCGCACTGATGGCCGGATCCAGCAAGGCCGTGTCCTCGGCGATGCGCCGCGCCCACATGGTCGCCGAGTACAACCAGAAGGTGCGGGACCTCGTCAACCTACCGGCGAATTTCCTCACCCCGGCCCGGCTCGCGACCGAAGCGCAGAAACTGGCCAAGGACCACGGCCTGCAGTGCCGGGTCCTGGGACTTCGCGAGCTCCAAAAGATGAAGATGGGGGCGGTGCTCAGTGTCGCCCGGGGCAGCAAAGAAGAGCCTCGCTTTATCAACCTGCATTACAACAAGGGCAAATCCACCCGCGCAAGGGTGTGCCTGGTCGGCAAGGCGGTCACGTTCGATACCGGCGGCATTTCGATCAAGCCGTGGCAGCACATGGAAGAAATGAAGGGGGACATGGCCGGCGGCGCGCTGGTGCTCTGCGTCGTGGCGGCCGCGGCCCGTATGAAACTGCCGCTCGAGATTATCGGGCTGGTGCCGGCGGTGGAGAATATGCCGGGGGGCAACGCGTTTCGGCCCGGTGACGTCATCACGACCTACACCGGCAAGACCATAGAAGTACTCTCCACGGATGCCGAAGGCCGGCTCATACTGTCGGACGCGCTCGCCTACGCGGCGGAATTCAAGCCCGATTTCATCATGGACTTTGCGACGCTCACCGGCGCCGTGGTCATCGCGCTCGGCACGCGGATCGCCGGCGTCATGGGCACCAGCCAGCCGCACATCGACCGGCTGCTCGAGGCCGGCGCGGTGGCCGGCGAGCCGGCATGGCAGCTGCCCCTCGATAAGAAGTTCTCTGAATCGATCAAGGGCGACATCTCCGATTACAAGAACTACTCCGGCCGGGATGGCTCCACCATTACGGCGGCAGCGCTGCTGGGAGAATTCGTGGGCAAGACGCCCTGGGTGCACGTCGACATCGCGGGCACGTTCTGGAGCGAGACCGGCAAGGTCTCCTATCACAGCAAGGGGGCCACGGGATACGGCGTGGACCTCGTGCTGCGATTTCTGCAGTCGCTGGCGAACAAGAAGTAGCCCGGGCAGTGGGTCAGGACCCGGCACGGGAAGCAGCACGCGCACCGCTTTTTGACTGGAAAAATCCCCGTAAATACCCGATAATGTAGGGACATGCGAAGGATCACCGTCATAATGTGGGGTATTCTCGTCGCGGTTGCCGCTACCGCGCGGCCGGCGACGTTTCCCCCTGAAGTCACCTACCGCATCTACGTTTCCGGTGAACTTGCGGGCAAAAGCGTCATCAAGATTACGGAAAAGGGAGACGCCTTAGTCTTCGAGGGCCACACGACGGTGGATTGGGACGAGTTCCAGCTCGACCTCCGCTGTCGCACCGAGGTGGCGGCGGACGACCTGGAGCCCCGCTCCTTCTCCTACGAGGGTCGCCGGGGGGGGGCGAATGTGTCGGGAACGGTCTGGGTGGACGGTGACTCCATCACGGGGGATTTGGTCTTTGGGGAGGAGCACTACCCGTCGTCGAAGAACCTCAGCGGACGAAAGGTGTTTTTCGAAAACTACATGGTCGAGCACCAGGTGCTCCTGCTCAACACGGTTGCCGCCTCCGAAGAGCTGTACCAGCGGGTCTCCGTGTTCTTTCCCATCGATTTTATTGCGTCTCCGTGCCTGGCCCTCATCGAGAGCGAGGTGGAGGTAGCCACCACCCCACCCAGCGTGTGCCGCAAGTACCACTTCAGCATCCAACAGGGCTCCGTCTTCTTCGGGTATTTCGACCCCAAGCGTAAGCTCCCCGTTTATATGGACTTTCCAGCCTCGAACACGGAGATCTTTCTCGAGGGCGCCTTCGACGACCCACCGCTCACCAAGTACACGCGACCCGAAGCCTCTCAGTAGTCACCGGGTACGCCGGGCGTAACCACCCACCCCGTCCGATCCGGCCCAAAAGACCCTTTTCAGGGTCCGGATTTCAACGTGATGAGCCGGAAGACAATTTTCTTAACTTGTTATAAATAAACTAATTATACCTATGAATCGGCGCCGGAACGACTTTTGCGGTTGACCTCCAGGCGGCCCAAATTGTATAATTAAGGTAGTCAATCAGCGCCCCATGGGCGGATATCACTGGACCAACATCGTTGGTTCTTTTGCTATCGGAGAGGTATGAACACCGATTTCGCATCTTTCGCATCGAGGTTGAGACAGGAAAGCATCTGGGCGTTCAATCGCGTCGCGCTTGGGCTTGGCAAGGCCCGCATGATCGCGGTCCTGGCCGTCCGTGAGGTCCCGCAGCGGTTCGTGCATGGAGCTTTGGCCCTGCGGGCCGGGCTCACACCCGGGCGGGCCGTCATGGCAGGCGTGCTGGCCGCCATGGTGGCGACCCCGACCACGCTATACATGGTCGAGAGGGGCCGGCGCGTGGACCAGAGCCGGGCCTACCGGACCTTGAGTCTTACCGCCGCCACTGAGTCCAGCTTTCTGGAATCCTCGGTGCGCCAGCTCCTGGGTGAGCAGTCCCGGCTGACCGAAATCCTGCTCGACAGCGGCTACACCCTGCGCTACGGCGAGGAGGTCGTCGTCAAGGTCGTCGCGACCGGTTATTCGAGCTCCGTGCGGGAGACCGACAGCACGCCCTTTATCACCGCCGCCAACACCCGGACCCGCAATGGTATTCTCGCTCTGTCGCGTGACCTGCTGACACACTACACCCCAGGCGCCCCGTTTTCTTTCGGCGACTACGTCCGCATCCCCGGCCTGGGTGATTTTCTGGTGGAAGACTCCATGAACGCACGCTGGGACAACCGCGCCGACATCTGGTTCCCGTCCCGTATGGAAGCACTAAGATTCGGCGTACGCCGGGTCTACCTGACCGCAAGGCTCGACGCTGACGCGTCCCGGCAAGCGAAGAAGGACGGCTAGCCGAAGCCCCCCAGCCTTGGTACTTGCACGTTCCCACGTGAGTGAACTTTCATGAACATCGCCATCATCGGCGCATCGAACGACCGGACCAAATTCGGCAACAAATCGGTGCGCGCGTACCTGAAGCAGGGCCACAAGGTTTTTCCGGTAAACCCCCGCGAAGAGACGATCGAAGGCCTCCCCGCCTTCGGTTCCGTGCTCGATATCCCCGGGAACATCGACCGCGTTACGGTCTACCTCCCCCCGCAGATAACATTGAATGTCCTGGATGAGGTCGCAAAGAAGGGCACGAAGGAGCTGTTCCTGAATCCCGGCAGCGAGAGCACCGAGGTCATCGACAAGGCCCGTGCGCTCGGCCTGACGCCGGTGGTGGCCTGCAGTATCGTCGATATCGGCGAGACCCCCGCATCGTACGAGTAAACGTGCTTTTGTCAGGGCGTGACGGATGGGTGTTCTCCGGCTCAGACAGTCCTCGGCGCGCTCCACTGTCGGCTTCGGGGGGGCGGCCTGTTGGATTGTTGACGGAGCCGTCGGGGAACGAGGTGAGGCGGTGCGTTGTTGGGTTGGTGACGGAGCCGTTGCGGGAACGAGCGAGGATCACCCGCC
>JAZGDW010000166.1:0-17186 GCA_036478295.1 Candidatus Krumholzibacteriia bacterium | reverse complement strand
TTGTCTTCGAGACCAACGACCCCCTCGCCCAGGTGATCGAGGTGCCCGCCCGTCTCACCGTCGCCGCCGCGCCCGACATCGTTCTCTCGGATACGTTGCTGGACTACGGTGCGGTATTCATCGGCGGTGTAGCCACCCATACGCTCACCGTGTCCAACCTGGGGAAGGACCTGCTGACGGTTGAATTCCGGCCGCCGCGCAAAACGGACTTTGCCGTCGGCGTTTCCACCTTGAACGTCGCCCCGGGTGAAAGCCAGGCCGTCGCGGTCTCCTTTGCCCCCGCGACGGTGGGTGCAAGTGCCGGGACCCTTGCTGTGCGAAGCAACGATCACGAGCAAAAGACCCTCACCGTCGCCCTGCTGGGCCAGGGACTCCTGCCGCCCGTGATTCGGGTGTTACCCGATGCGGTGGGCGACAGCCTGTTCACCGGCCAATCATCGAAACACACGCTGACCATCGACAACAGCGCTGGCGGCGGTGATTTGACATTCCAGATGGTGATCCTCGATACGCCTGCAGGCGTGCCCGCTGCCGCGGCCCAACCTCGGGATGTATCCGCGGCGCATCTACCGGAGGTCCGGTTGCGTGCTGCTCCCATGATGGCGCTAACGCCAACGGGGACCGGCACGGCGCCGCGACAACCCGCGCACGCGGAAACCGCCGGGCCGCCTCAAGCGGCGCACGCAGAAACCGGGATGGCGCCGCGCCAACCCGCGCACGCAGGAACCGCCGGGCCGCCTCAGCCGTTCGGTGGGCAAGCGGTGACGCCGGGCGGGCCCGCGGCAATTGTGTTGCAGGATGATTTCGAGGATGGTGATTTCGACGGCTGGATCATTGCCGGTGCGGGACTGAAAGAAGTCACCAGCGCCACCGCGGCGGCGGCCACGGTTTACAGTTACCACGATTCCAATTCAACGTTCGGTCACTTCGACGGGATCTTCCAGCGGCTCGGTGCGGTGCAGCCCGCGTACATCGGTTTCTACATTCGCTCGTCGTCTGTAAGGGCCGACGACTCATATTTCGTGCTGCGGGATCAATTCGGTACGGAGGTCATCTGGTTCTATGCGCAGCGGTCAGGAGGCTTCTATATCAACGCCGATGTCGGTGGTCACGACACCTACCCGTACAACGCGGATACGTGGTATCACATTGAACTCAAGGACATCAGTTTTGCGACCAAGACCTTCGATTATTATGTAGATGGAACGCTCGTTCTTGCGGGCATCTCCTTGCGCAACGCGCCCATCGTCAACGACGTTTTCCGCCTCGACATATACAGTTTCGATTCGTCGGCCGAGGCTTGGTGGGATGAGATATGGATATCCAATGGGGCACTACCCGTCGGGTGGGCCAGGGGGACGCCACTCGTCGGCACGGTGCCGGCGGGGGCGTCGCTGGATGCGGATATTACGCTCGACGCGGCCGGTCTCGCTGGTGATTTCGAAGCGTCCATCGTCCTCGTAAGCAACGACCCCCTGAGTCCGGAGCTGGCGGTGCCGGTGCGTCTCCACGTGATCCCGTCGGCGGATATTGCGCTGTCCGATAGCGTGCTCGAGTACGGGATCGTGTTCATCGGCGGATCGGCGACCGATACACTGACCGTCCTGAATGTGGGTGCCGACACACTGCACGTCACCAGTTTATCCACAGACGCACGGTTATACACCGTCGATGTGACGGGGTTCAACCTGGAGGTGGGTGGGAGCCGTGTTGTCCTGGTCACGTTTGCGCCGAGTAACGTGGGAGACATTACCGCAACACTAACCATCGAAAGCGACGATCCCGACGAATCCGTCGTCACCGTGAGTCTGAGGGGCACGGGCGCCTTGCCGCCGGTTATCTCGGTGTCGCCCGATTCGCTGCACGAACACCTATCTTCGGGTAGCGTTTCCAAACAACTTTTGACCATCGATAACTCGGCGGGGGCAAACCCGCTGGAATTCATCATTGCGATTACAGACGCCGACTCGACAGCGCAGCGCATACCCAAAATCGTCACCATCGACCTCGGCAAGCCGGAGAACTACCGGGTCCTGGACGTCCTGGGCATCCCCTACACGCGAGTGTCGCCCGCTGCTTTTGCAGGAACCAACCTGAATGAATTCGATTTGCTCTACGTCGGCCGAACGTCGGGCGGTGCGAACCCGGCGGGTATGCAGGCACTCGTGAACAAGAAGACGGAGATCGCCGCTTTTGTGGCGGCGGGCGGCGGGCTCGTCGCCCTGTCAGAAAACGGTGACAATGCGCTGGACTGGCGATGGTTACCCTTCGACGCGGGTTTTCTGGGCGTCGATCGGAACGTGGTCAATATCGTAAACCCGTCTCACCCCGTCATGGCGAGTCTAACGAGCGCCGACCTCAGTAACTGGAACAACGGGGTTCACAACGTCTTCACACGTTTTCCGCCGGGGCTCGAGCCCGTGGCGGTCGTGCCCACTTCTGGGGCAGCCGCGATCCTTGCCGGCACGGTCACAGGGGGCCGCGTGGTGCTGTGTGGGCTCGATCCGGACTGGCACCTGTTCGTCCGCGGTGGGCCGGCGAGCGCCGGGGTTCTATTGGGAAACGCCTTGAACTGGGTGAGTGAGGCGCCGGGATGGATCTCTGCCAATCCGCTTGCCGGCACGATAGCCGCTGGTGCTTCGATGAAAGTCGAGGTGACTTTTGACGCCACCGGTTTGTCCGACGGCGACTACCGCGCGCAGTTGGGAATCGCGAGCAACGATCCGCTGACCACCGAGGTGACGATTCCGGCTCATCTCGTTGTGAGTTCCACCGCGGTGACAACCGTGCTCGCCAACGACCTGCCAAATATTCCGCGGCAGTTCGCGCTGCACCAGAACTATCCGAATCCGCTGAACCCGACGACGACCATCGCCTACGACCTGCCGCACGCGGTGGAGACGCGGCTTGTCATCTACAATGTGCGGGGTGAGCGCGTCCGCGAGCTGGTGAGCGAGTACCAGCAGCCTGGCCGTTACAAGGTTCCGTGGAACGGCCGCAACGCATCGGGCGATGCCGTTGCCAGTGGTGTGTATTTCTACAAACTCAGAGCCGGCACCTTCGTTCGCACCCGCAAGTTGGTAGTGCTGAAGTGAATCCGCGAACATGCTGTTGAAGGAGCAAGAGAATTGACTCGTGAGACGCGTCAGGATAAAGCGCAGCGTCAAGCACCCGGCGTTCGCATTGCGATGTGGTCGGGACCGCGCAACATTTCCACAGCGCTCATGCGCTCGTGGGAAAGTCGGGACGACACCTTTGTTTGCGACGAGCCGCTCTACGCACACTATCTCAGCCGCACGAACGTCGACCACCCCGGCCGCGAAGAAGTGCTGACCACCCAGGAGACGGACTGGCGCAAGGTGGTCGAGTACCTGACCGGTGACATCCCCGGTGGCAAGTCGATTTTCTATCAGAAACACATGGCGCACCACCTGCTCCCGGGAATGGACCGCGCGTGGATCCACTCGGTGACCAACGCGTTCTTGATTCGCGACCCCCGTGAAATGCTGACCTCGCTCATAAGAGTGACACCCAGCCCGACGGTGGAGGACACGGGGTTGCCCCAGCAGTGGGAGCTTTTCGAGCTGCTGCGCGAAGAGGCCGGCGTCGCACCGCCGGTTCTGGACGTCAAAGACATTCTCGATAACCCGCGGGGCATGCTGGCAGCGCTGTGCGAGACAGTGGCGGTTCCTTTTCAGGAAGAGATGCTGTCATGGCAGGTCGGGCCCCGCGATACGGACGGGGTGTGGGCGAAGTACTGGTACGGCGCCGTCGAGAAGTCCACGGGATTCCAGCCGTACAAACCCAAGCCCGACCCGGTGCCGGAGCGCCTGCGCGCGGTTCATGAAGAATGCCGCGTGTCGTATGATAGACTCTACGAGCACCGCCTGCGCGCGTGAATCCGCCTGGGTCAAGCGCACCGAGGCTGTTATGCAACAAACGTTTAACGAAAAGAATCGCGACCTGGTCGTGAATATCAACGGCGAGCTCGTACACCGCGACCGGGCGCGGGTCAGCCCGTTTGACAGTGTCGTCCAGGGTGGCGACGCGGTGTGGGAGGGTCTGAGGCTTTACGATGGCCGGATTTTTCGCTTGATTGAACATCTGGACCGTTTGCGCGATTCCGCGAAGGCACTAGCATTCACAGAAATCCCGCCGCACGAGAATTTCATAAAAGAAATCCGCCGCACGCTGGAGGCCAACCACATGTGCGACGGCGTGCACATCCGCCTGACGCTCACGCGTGGCGAAAAGATCACGTCCGGGATGGATCCCCGTCTCAACCAGGCTGGTCCCACGTTCATCATCCTCGCCGAACACAAGGATCCGGTCTACGGCACGGACAGTTTGTCACTCATTACAAGCTCGGTCCGGCGCTTTCCACCCGATTGCCTGGACGCGAAGATCCATCACGCCAATCTCATCCAGTCGATCCTCGCCAAGATACAGGCCAGTGCCGCCGGCGCGGATGAAGCGCTCATGCTGGATACACGAGGATTCGTTGCGGAGACCAACGCGACGAACGTCTTCATTGTGAAAAACGACACCCTGGCAACCCCTCACGCCTACGCCTGCCCCGAGGGGATTACGCGGCGGGTGGTACTGGCCCTGTGCGCCCACGACGATATCTCGTGCGAGGTGCGCGACATATCCACCAGCGACGTCTACAGCGCCGACGAGATGTTTTGCACGGGCACCATGGGCGAGCTGGCCTGGGTACGGGCGGTCGACGGCCACACAATCGGCTCCGGCGAAATCGGTCCGGTGACCACGAGGCTCGGCGAGCTTTTCAAGAGGGAGACGGAAAGCAGCGGATACCCGGTGCTGGCTGAGACCGGCCCCGGCGATCGTTCCCCGGGGGCGGGCCCGTGAGCACCCCGTACGGCACAGCCAACTGAAGCTGGTACAGGACCTTGGACCCCCTCACGGGCAAGAATTACCTTGAATCATGGCGGCCAATTAGTGTAAAGTTTCCATGTAAACGACCCTGCGGCCTGCCCGACCACTCTACCAGAGGGGGTTGACACATGACCCGGCTTATCTCCAGGGACTCCCTGTTCCCGAGGGTCCTCATACTTGCTACCCTGATCGCTTTTGCCAGTGCGTGGATCGCACCGAATATCGTCATGGGTCAGAGAGCGGGCGATGAAGGCAGCACCGCAATCAGCAAGTTCGACGAGGTCATCAAACTCAAAGTCGACGGCGAGTACGACCAGGCCATCGACATGCTGCAGGAGATTATTACAGAATACTCGAACTCCGAGCTCGTGTTGCGGAGGGCGTACAACCACTTGGTCGCGATACACCACGAGAAGGGAGACACCGGCAGCGCGGTCCGAACGGCCCGAGAGGCTCTGGAGAAGTACCCGGATCTCACCGCCGAACAGGACTGGTTTCTCCCGGCGATAAACGACTACTACGACCAGTTGAGAAAAGAGATGTTCGGGTCTCTCACCATCGAAGACCCCAAGGACTGCCGGGTTTTCCTGAATTCCGAACATGTCGGGACCACTCCACTTCACCTTGCGCTGGTCAGGGCCGGTGAATACGATCTCACACTGGCCAAGTCCGGACACCACGACTACACCGGACGCGTCCTCATCCGGCCGGGTGTTTCTCTCAAGGAAAACGTGTCCCTGAAGCGCAAGCGCGGAAAGTGGTGGTGGCTAACCCGAAGCGCTGGGGCCGTGGTCGCCGTTGTCGCTCTGGCCGTAGGTCTGAGTGGAGGCGATGAACCGGTGGAGCCGCCCCCCGATCCTCTACCCCCACCCCCGGATCCGCCTACCAACTGATGGTGCCGCGGTCAGGACAGCGATCTCAGGAGTGGTCACGCCGTGCAGGTGTCGGCGTAACGGGTGCCCCTAATGAACTCTGCCAGCAAAGATAATTTCCAACCGATCGCCAATCCCTACATCGTCGGCAATCCGATCCGGGAACAGAACATGTTCTTCGGCCGGCAGGACGATTTCAAATTCATCCGGCAAAAAGTAACGGGCGGCGAGAAGGGCGGTCTCCTCGTTCTATGCGGCTCCCGGCGCAGCGGCAAGACGTCGATCCTCTTTCAGATCATGAACGGTCGTCTCGGGGAGGATTTTTTTCCGGTGCTCATCGACATGCAGGCGATGACGGTGGAGAACGATCTCGATTTCCTGATCAAATTGGGCCGCGCCATCATCGAAGCGATTGGCGATCCCGGGATTTCCCTGGAAAGAGATTTTCTCGCGAAGACCGACAGCGGCTCGTCGGAAGCGTTTCAAAATCTGATCACCAAGATCAACGAGCGTCTCGGTGGGAAAAAGCTCATTCTCCTATTCGACGAATACGAGATATTCGAGACCCATAACGTGAAAGGCCTCATAAGTACGGAGATTCTCAACCTCTTTGCCAACTGGATCGAACACAAGCAGGGGGTTTTTATTGTATTTACGGGTTCGGATAAGCTCGAGGAAAGAAAGGCCGAATACTGGGAGCATTTTCTCGTCAAGGCGCTTCACCGCCGAATAAGTTTTCTTACGGAGGCGGATACGCTGCGGCTCATCGTGGAACCTCTGGCCGACGTTATCCAGTACGAGCCGCTGGTCCCGGAGCATATCTATGCGCTCACCGCCGGCCAGCCCTTTTACACACAGGTCATATGCCAGGCGCTCGTCGACCATCTGAACGAGGTGCATCGCTACGAAGTGACGGCCGACGATCTCCAGAACGTCGCCGACCAGATCATCGAGAATCCGCTGCCACAGATGATCTTCGCCTGGAACTCGCTGACCGACATCGAGAAACTCGCCCTGTCCATCATTGGGGAACTGAACACGGACGCGATCAAGCCGGTCTCGGCCGAGGAAATCCTGGCCTATGGGAAGAACGAGAAAATCGGACTCAGCATTGACCCCAATGCGCTGAATGAAACGCTCGAGAGACTTTTTCACCAGGACATACTCGAAAAAGAAAGCGACGAGAACAAGTACACTTTCAAGATGGATGTGTGGCGGCGTTGGGCCGGGCGCATGCATTCGATCTGGCAGGTCATCGATGAAATTAAAGCGGCGGAAGGGGAACTCGGGGAGGGGCTCGAATGGATAAAGGGCAGGAAGCTCACGAGGACGCTGACCATCGCGGCTGCTGTCGCACTGATCGCCGGCTCGAC
This sequence comes from Candidatus Krumholzibacteriia bacterium, assembly GCA_036478295.1. Taxonomy (GTDB): domain Bacteria; phylum Krumholzibacteriota; class Krumholzibacteriia; order WVZY01; family WVZY01; genus JAZGDW01. Next base: position 10,042 of record JAZGDW010000166.1, on the reverse strand, counting down.
GTGGGTCATTACCAGGCCTCCCGCCAACCAGCCGGGCGTTTCCGTGGTCGTAGATTCGACGCGTGTGACCATTGCGACAGAGCCGCCCAACGCGTGGGTTCTCCTGGATGATCGAAGGATCGGCCAGACTCCCATGGGGAATGTCGTAGTGCCCGCGGCGAGCGCTGTTCTTCGCATCGAGCTTGCCGGGTACAAGCCGGCAGAGGCAACGGTGGTGCTGCGGCCGGATGAGCCTTTTGATACGTTGATTACGCTGATCGAGCAATCCGGCGGCGTGAGAGTCACATCGTCACCGCGCGGGGCGAGAATCTCGCTGGATGGAAAGCAGACAGATTCTGTGACGCCGTGGACCTTCGATAACCTGTCCGTCAATGCCCCGCACGAGATACGCCTCGCCATGGAGGGCTACGACCGCCGGGTGGTGAGTGTCCAGGTTTATGAGGATTCCGTCGTGACCAGTCATCATGATCTGGCAAAGTCGATGGCCAACACTCGTATCGAAAGTGATCCTTCGGGGGCTTTGATTTTTATAGACGGCAAGCCCGCGGGGAAGACGCCAGACATGTACAGGCTCGTCTACGGCCGGCACCGGCTGCGGCTCGAGATGGAAGGTTATGCGACCAAGAACCTGACAATCCGGGTGCCCACGCCTAGGAATGAAGTTCGCAGCGAGCTCCAGAAACTGCCGCCGGGCAAGCTGACCATCAAAGTGGTGCCCTACGCGAAGATCTATCTCGACGGAGCCCTGGTCAAACAGGGGTCGCGTCATGAGCAGTCTCTCTCGCAGGGCTCGTACACGATCATGTTGCGCCATCCGACGTACGGTACCGTAACCAGGGTGGTACAGGTGCTCTCGGGCGGGGACAAGGAATTGTCCATCGATATGTCCGCCGAGGGGGTCGTTCAGCAATGATCGGGAAGATTCTTCAAGACAAATACAAGATCGAAAAGAAGGTCGGTAAGGGCGGATTTGCGGAAGTCTATAAGGGCGTCCATACCACGCTCAAGATGCCCGTTGCGGTCAAAGTGCTGGATGAGCGGATGGTGCACACTGGCGCGAAAGCCCGTTTCTTGTTCGAAGCCGAATCCATGGCCAGGCTCAATCATCCCAATATTGTTACCGTCCATGATTTTGCGGAATACAAGGGCCGCCCCTACCTCGTCATGGAGTACGTGAACGGGCCCAATCTGCTGGACCTCAGCAAGAGCACGGCGCTGACCATTTCACAGGTTTGTACGATCGCGACCCAGGTCTGTCAGGCGATGAGCTACGGGCACAAGCAGGGCATCATCCACAGGGACCTGACCCTGCGGAACATCATGATCAACGAAGGGGAAGATAACGAGCAGAACATCAAAGTTCTGGATTTCGGGCTGGCAAAGGTGCTTCACGAAGAGGCCCAGACGTCCGGCCACGCCGCGGTCGGAACGCCGTATTACATCGCGCCCGAGCAAATCAAGAACCAGAAGATCGACGGCAGGGTCGATATTTTTGCTTTTGGTGTCGGCCTGCATCGTCTGGTGAACGGTCGGTTTCCTTTCGAGGCCGAACACCCCCACGCGGTTACCTATCTCATCTTGAATCATTTTGATATCGAGTTCGCCGAGGGCGTGCCCGATGGGATGAAGGAGCTTATCTTGCGGTGCCTCGAGAAAGATCCCCGCAGCCGCCCGCGCGATTTTGACGAAGTAATCTCTGAACTCGAGGCGATTCAGAAGGATTTCACGACGGCGGATCGCGAGCTGTCGAGTACACTCTCCGGCCTCGACGTCTTCACGAAGAGCGGCAGCAAGCGAAATCCCTACCTCAACCGCGTAATGATCAAGAATCCAGGTATGTTCTTCGGGCGTTCCAGGGAACTCCGCAAGATCTACTCGCGTCTCGATGCCCCCCACCCGCAGTCGATCTCGGTCGTGGGCGAGCGGAGAATCGGCAAATCGTCGCTATTGAACCACGTTTATCATCCCAGGAATCGAAGACGTAACATGGAGAACCACGAGCATGCCATTTTCGCATACATGGATTTTCAGAGTGACGCGGACTATGACATTCCCCGCTTTATCGATTTCTTGTTCAACATGTTCAGTTATGAATTGAAGGACGGGAGTGATTATACAAGCCGTGATAATACTCTGGACCAGTTGAAAGCGACTATCGAAGAACTGGACGGCCAGGGCAAGAGAATCATCATCCTGATGGATGAATTCGAGGCCATTACCCGTAACAAGAATTTCGACGAGAGCTTCTTTTCGTTTTTGCGCTCACTGGCGAACAGTTACCGGGTTGCTTATGTAACATCCTCTTATGATGACCTGCAGCGGATGTGCCACAACAAGGACATCTCCGATTCTCCGTTTTTTAATATCTTTTCCAACTTGCCGCTTCGCCCCTTTACGCAGGACGAGGCGCTCGAGCTCATCACCGCGCCCTCGGAGACCGAAGGGGTGCCGCTCGAACCCTACGCGGACAGGATACTGGAACTCGCGGGCCACTTTCCGCTTTTTCTCCAGGTTGCGTGTGCGAATGTCTTCGAGTACCTGACGGACAACCCGGATGCCGAACCGGACTGGAAGGAGATCAAGCGATCCTATATGGACGAAGTGGATCAACATTACCGGTTCGTGTGGGAGCGGATGGACGAGCCAGCCCGTGACAACCTGAGCCGCATCGCAATCGGAAAGGCGATCAACAAGAAATACAAGTACGTGAACGAGGATCTCGAGCGCCGCGGCTACCTGCTCGAGTCGAAAGCCGGACCGGATATCTGTTCGTCTTCCTTCAAGGGCTTCGTCGTCAAGCAGATGGAGCAGCAACGGAACAAGAAGGGGTTCTTCGGCTCGTTTCTGGGGAAACGGGGATAGACGAGAGACGCGCTCGCCGTTCCGGCCTCTGTGGCCTCAATTCGCTTGGAAAACAGCAGGTCACTGAGTACTATCGACTATCATGATCCTGCAAAGCGTTCTTGGCCTGGCGGCGTTCGTCGCCATCGCCTGGCTCTTCAGCGAAAACCGGAAACGTGTTTCCCTGCGCATGGTGCTTACCGGTCTCGGCGTGCAGGTGGCACTCGGTGCGTTGCTCCTCAAGATACCCGCGTTGAGTCGTGTATTCGTCACCCTGAACAAGGTGGTGGTGGCGCTGGAAGAGTCCACGACGGCCGGCGCCAAGGTCGTATTCGGGTATCTCGCCGGTGCGCCGCTGCCGTACGAAGAAGCCATCCCCGGCTCGAGCTTTATCCTGGCCTTCAAGGGGCTGCCCCTCATCCTGGTGATGAGCGCCCTCTCGGCCCTCCTGTTTTACTGGAAGGTTCTGCCCGTGGTCGTCAAAGGCTTCGCCTGGGCGCTGCGTAGGACCATGCGTATCGGTGGTGCGGAAGGCGTGGGGGTGGCCGCCAACATATTCGTCGGCATGGTCGAGGCGCCGCTCCTCGTTCGTCCGTACCTCGGGAGGATGACGAGGAGCGAGCTGTTCAGCCTGATGACGTGCGGCATGGCGACCGTCGCGGGAACGGTAATGGTGCTCTACGCGAGCATCCTGGGCGATGTGATTCCCAACGCCCTGGGGCACATCCTGACCGCGTCGATTATCAGCGCGCCGGCGGCGATTACCATTTCGAAAATCATGATTCCCGAAACGCAACCGCCGACGCCGGCCGAGCTCACGACCCCCGAAGAAGCCACCTCCTCCATGGACGCCATCACCAAGGGGACGTTCCAAGGGATTCAGCTGCTCTTTAGTGTGGTCGCCATGATCATCGTCTTGGTCGCGCTGGTGCATCTGGTGAACATTATCCTCGGCCTCCTCCCGGGAATGGGCGGGGAAGCCATCACCCTGCAGAGGCTGCTGGGCTACGTCATGGCGCCGGTCATGTGGTTCATGGGAATCCCGTGGAGCGAGAGCATAACCGCGGGCGCGCTGATGGGGACGAAAACGGTATTGAACGAATTCATCGCTTACCTCGACCTGACCCGCCTGGCCGACGGCGCGCTGGGCCCCCGGAGCCGCCTGATCGTCATGTATGCCATGTGCGGCTTTGCCAATCCCGGCAGCCTCGGCATCATGATCGGCGGCATGGGAGCAATGGCTACCGGGCGTCGCAGCGAGATCGTCGCCCTCGGTTTTCGCTCGATCCTGGCGGGCACCATCGCCACCAGCATGACCGGCGCCGTCGTGGGTATCTTTGTGAGGTAGCCCCCGCCCATGACTCTCTTGCGCCGGACCACTACCAATCTCAGAGAAAAAGGACTTGGGAAGACGATCGCGCTCGTTTGGAGACGGGCGTCGATCCTTCTTAGCAAAGTGGGAGACCTGTGGTTCGACCGCCGCTACGGCACCGATACCCTGCAACTCGTGGAGCTGGACGACCTGGACATCGCGAGCGCCAACAAGGTGAGTGGCATGCGCTACGAGCCCACGCGTGCCCGTCCCCTGCGGCGGCTCTTCAAGGCCATGGCGTTTCCGAAGGCGGGCGGGTTCGTCGACTTCGGGTGCGGCAAGGGGCGTGTACTTCTGGTGGCGAGTGCGTACGGTTTCGAGCGGGTGGTCGGGGTGGAGTTCTCTCGCGAGTTATGCGTACAGGCGAGAAAAAACCTCGCGCTCTACAGCGAGAAAAACGGGATCCAGGCTCACGTGGAAATCATTGAGTCTGACGTCGTCGACTACCCCATTCGCGACGACGATACCACGTTCTTTTTTTTCAACCCCTTCGACGCCACGGTGATGACAAACGTTTTTTCGAACATCATCGCATCTCATATGAACCATTCCCGCAAGCTATGGCTCATCTATCACAACCCAGAATTTCGCCGGGTGATCGACGAGGAAGCGTTCTTCGTGAGGCTTGGGAGTTACAACTTCGGCGGGTGTGAGTTCGTCGTGTACACGAACCGGAACTAGCCACGACCCGGCGGCCAGGCCGCGCGTGACGGGTTGGCACGCGAAGCTACGGGTTCGCGGTGACGGACGCGGGCGCGTGCTTCGTTTCCTCGTGTTCCGCGAACGACCCGGCATTGCCGCGGTAGGTCTTGTAATCGGTGCGTCGCCGGCGTGACCAGCGGCGAAAAATAGGAAACCATCTTTTTTCCAGCACGTGGTGATAGTAGCGGAGTCGCTCTGCACCGAACGTGGCCTTGAACTTGTCCACGCCTTCCATCCCGGCGCTCGAGCCGAAATTGTACAACGAAAAACCCTTGTCGACGGCGTGCTCGATGGCGCGGGCGTGGAGCAGGTTGACCGGAGCGAGGTGCCGCGCGCTGGGGAGAGAGACTGTACCCCAGTTCATCACGCTCTTGTTATGCGCAAAATTGAGCAGTCCCGAGATAATCGCCCCGTCGTGCACCGCGAGCCACATTTGGATGCCGCCGTTGTGAAGCTCCCACAACGCCTCGAAAAATTCCCGGTGAAACTGAGTCGGCTCCTCCCAGCGCCGGGAGCACTCGCTCAGTACTTCGTTGTAGGCGAGAAAATCCTCCCGTGACTCCGCCAGTTTTATGGTGACGCCGGATTTTTCGGCCTTGCGGATCTTATTGCGGTTTGTATCCTTGAATCCCGTCCATAGTTTGTCGTAGCCGGGTTCGAGACTGAGCACGCGCGCTTCGTCCTCCACCGAACGCATGCGTTTGAACGGTACCGCAGCGAGTTGGGCGGGAAAGTCCACCAGTTCGGCAAACGCCACACGCGCCGGCCGCGCGGCCTCGAAGAACCGGCGGCTGAGGTCATCGCTGATGCCCGGCGGCGCTCCGTCGGCGACCAGGGGGCCACCGTAGGTCCCGAACGGCATCGACATCATGGCGAAGACGCCGCGCTTGGAAAGCCTCATGGCGGGAATGGCGGCGATAAGCTCACCGTCGCTTCTCGCTGTCAGGAAGAAACGGTTCCATCCCTTGAAGATGCTCTGGACGCACTGGCCCCATTCCAGGGTGTGAAAAAAACTGGCCTTGGGGTCTTTAGCGACGAGCTGCTGCCATTCGGTGGCGCTGACGTCGGGTACCACTTCTATTCGCATCTGGAGAAGGCTCCTCCGGCGATGGACGATCGGGTATCGCTACCCGGGGAAACACAGGGGCGGGCTCGAATGGCAAGCGTTGCCCGGCTTGTTCCCGTATGTTATATTAAGGCGGTCGCCCCGGAAAGGACAACTTATGTTTCGAACGTTTTTTGCCCTGGTGCTTGCCGGGGTGGCAGGAGCGCTGGTGTACGCCGGAGCAGCCCATTTGGCCGTTCCCGATGCCCTCGCCCAGGACGAGGAGGCCCCGCCCGGGGTTCAAATTCTCCTGCCCAGAGGTGGCATTCCCGCCGTTTTCGACCCCGAGTTCGTAACGGCCGACGAGGCCGAAATCGGTGACGACGCGTGGGTGATGGGCGTGTTCTACAACGGAGTGGCCAAGGCCTACAGCCTCAACTTGTTGAATCATCACGAGATCGTTAACGATGACTTCGCCGGGCGCCCCCTGGCCGCCGTTTGGTGACCACTGGCCAATACGGGCGTCGTGTACGACCGTCGTTATTCAGGAAAAACACTTGCTTTCGAGCCATCCGGCGGATTGATGAACGCCTCCCTGGTCATGCGTGACCGCGAGACGGACAGCTGGTGGTCCATCATAACCGGCGACGCCATCGGGGGTGTCCTGCAGGGAACACAGCTGGTGGAAGTGCCGGTCGCCGAGAAGATGACGTGGGGGGAATGGAAAAAGCGTCATCCCGACACGCTAGTCCTTTCCGTCGATGGGAAAGAGCACGACGAGAGTAACCCCTACGACAGCTACTTTACGAGCTCGCGTACGTTCCGCAATCTCTCGACCAGTGACACGCGCATGTACGACAAGGCGTCGATCTACGCGTTTCAACTGAACGGGATCCCGTATGCGGTGGCACACTCGAAGTTCGAGGGCGGCCGCTCATTCAAGCTCAGTAAGACCCGCGAAGTGTTTCTGTTCCGGGAAAAAGGCTCATCGATTTTCGCATCCACGTATGCGTACATCGCCGACGTTGACCACGCGGGCGACCGTTTCGTCATGAAAGATGGAAAGTGGAGCTACGCCGTAACCGGTGACAGTTTTACGAGCGCCGGCGGTTTCGCCGTCGAGCCGGAAGCAAAAGCCGAAAAGGTCGCCGCGCCGACACTCGTCAAGCTGAACGGTTTCGATACCTTCTGGTATATCTGGGCGACGACTCACGAAAACGTGAAAGTGCTCGAGTAGAGCCGCCCGCGGCGTGACTCGTGTGCGTGATGGGACAGGGATGCTCCGGCTCAGACAGTCCTCGGCGCACGGGTGTGCTGGTGGTGCGTTGTTTGATTGCCTCCGTCGCCGTGCTCCACTTCGCTCGGCGACCCGCCTGCGGCGGGTGATCCTCGCTAGTTCCCGCAACGGCTCCGTCACCAACCCAACAACGCACCACCACCTGGTCCCGCAACGGCTCCGTCACCAACCCAACAACGCGCCGCCACCTGGTCCCGCATGGGGCTCTGTCAACAACCCAACAGGCGCCCCGCTCGTTCCCGTATCGGGACCCGTCACCGATTCAACGGTGCTTCACTATCTTCGCGCGCCTACTTTAGCAGGATCATTTTCTTGGTCTGCGCAAAATCCACCGCGGTCAGTTTGTAGAAATAGATTCCCGACGCAACCTTGCGGCCCTGGTTATTCTCCCCGTTCCAGCCGGCTTCATAGACGCCGGCTGCGCGATGGCCATTGTAAAGCTCTTTCACAAGCGCTCCCGCGGCATTGTACATCCGAAGTGTGACATCACCGGGCCGCGCGATCTCGTAGCGGATGATTGTCGTCGGGTTAAACGGATTGGGATAGTTCTGGTGGAGCACCGTTCGAGTGGGCAGCGCCGGCAGGTCGTCGCGTTTCGCGATGAACTCGTCGCTGCCGACGATGAGGGCAAACCGGGCGTCATTCTCGCTTTGCACGACGGCCCGCACGCCCTGGAAGTAACGGTAGGTGTGCTCTTTCTTGAGGTCGGTGAGGCGATCGAGGTCGTGGTCGACCAGGAGCACCTTCGCATCGCCGGGAACGCTCTCGATATCGCCGAAGTCGAGCACGACCTCATCACCCGCCCCGTCGACCGAGAAGTTCTTGGCCACATCGAAACGCCACACGTAGCCCCAGAGTTCTTGCTCGGTTAGCGAGAGGCCTAGCGTCTTGGTATCCACGGCCTGAGCCTCACCCCGCATGTCTACCGTGTACGGCCCCGGGTGTTTCTCCCAGTCGTTGTGTGGAAAATAGAGCGAGATCGCAGGCCCCGGACTCATTGGTGCTTCCGATCGGTCGCTGGGGTCCCGGTGGAGTGTTGCGCCGGGTGTCACGCCGACATAGTTATACGTGTCCCTCGCATCGCCCGATCTCGCACTCAGCTGAAGCCGCCATCCGTCCGTACCAGTTGTGGTTGCTATGGCCGCGGACGCCACCGTAGCAGGAAAGGTTCGCGTCGCACCGCCCGCCGCTTCTTCTGGCGGAATGCGGAGCACCACCGCGGCGGTGTGCAGGTTCTTTACCCAATATCCTTCGAACGGATCCAGCACCGTTACATCGCCGCGGTACTGAAAACCACCCCACCGAACCGGTGGTTCTACGAGCTTCGACACCGCCTGTGCCATCGAAAGCGTATCGACCCGCATCGAGTCCCACGCGACGGGAAAATTGAAGGGATTGCCAATCAGGTTGAATCCCGGCTGCAGCGTGAGCGCGTACATGCCATCGGTCGGCGTCGTCTCGCCGAGGTCGGGGCCGGTGCCGATCCGGTGGCCGTCGCGGGTGATGAGCCAGTAGGCGCGTCCTTGCTCGAAGGCAAAGAGGCTGTCGTTGGGGAGCTCCAAGTAGTTCTTGCCACCAACCGGCTCGAACGCAAAGAGCCGCCAACGCATGTTGTCCGGTCCGCCGATGTCGTCGGTGAGCGCACCGGTGATTGTTCCTTGCATCGCCAGCGGTACCGAGAGCAGGCGGAACACTTCGCCGGCATGTTTGTTCTTCTCGACGAGGTCCGAGACGACAATCGAGAGCGACCGGGGATTGCCGGCGGCGTCTATAGGCGGGTCGGTGAGCATCGTCTGGGACTCCGTTTCGACCGAGACCCAGTACTCGACGCCGCGCGGCCCGACGAGTGAGTCGGGAATGGTGCCGAAGGCAAGTGGATCGCCGGTGCGAAGGCTGTCGACTTGGAAAAACTCTTCGCCACCGCGCCGGAAGTGCAGTGCGCCACGTTTGAAGATCGCGCCCAACGGTAATGTGACTAGCACTCGAACGATTCGATTCTCGACGAACCCATCACCCGAATTCGGCTGCGCCGCCGACGTGATGGACATCGGTGATTCGACGGCCTGAAAGAAAAGTGAATCGGTTGGTGCGCCGGGCGGGTCGGTGTTGAAGACACCGCTGTTCTCGACCTCGACGTAGTATTGCAGCCCGAGTTCCGTGACGGCTTCGCCCGGAATTATGCCGCTGAAAAAACCCCCAGACAGCTTCAGTGGAACCGCCGAAAACACCGTGTCACCGGTAGCGCCATGATAAAGTGTGCCGCGTTCGATCCGAACAGCCTCGGCAGGGATCACTAGAACGGTTACCCCAGCTCCGAGCGGCACGGTCGTACTGTCGGGCAGTGCCTGCGACGCGATGGAAAGCGGCTTGATGTCGGTTGTGACCGCGATCGAGGCAACGGGGGTGATGGGATCGTCGCTGGAAACGAGCAGATTCCCAGAAATATTGAGTTCTGTCCGGGGTTGGAGGAACACAGTCAGCGTATCTGTACTATCCGGGGTGATTGTAATGGGTAGCAACCGGTTGATCTCCATCTCGGCCGATGGCAACGTCACGCTGGTGATCGTCAGAGCCTGATTGCCGGTGTTCTCGATCCGCAAATCCAACGACACGGTGTCCCCGACCGTAACGGTGGCGAACGAGAGCGAGTCGGCCGAGGCGGTAAGCTCCGGACGGCTTGGGACGATCGGCCCGACCTGTTTCTGGTAGGAGGCCACGTGTTGGATGAAGCTCACCCGCCGGGGGATCTCGATCGTGCGCAGGCGCAGGATCACATTACGATCGT
>JAZGDW010000165.1:0-11925 GCA_036478295.1 Candidatus Krumholzibacteriia bacterium | reverse complement strand
CGCCGGTATTGATCCATTATGTCCACCGGCTGGGTGCGGTGGCGGTCACGGTGTGTGTGGTTTTGCTGGTCGTTCGAATCGTAAGAAACCACCGCGAGGAACGGGGGTTTCTGCAACCGGCGGTTCTGCTCGGCGCAATACTCTTCGCGCAGCTCCTCCTGGGGGCATTGACCATCTGGACCCGGCGGGCGGTCCTTCCCACTACGGCCCACGTGGCCTTCGGCGCTGCGATCCTTGCGGTCTCGCTCGTGTTAACGCTGCGGTCGTACCGTCATTGGCCCGCTGCCAACGGGCTGGGGAGGTCGGCGAATCCAACGGGCCCGGCAACGGGTGGGCGGGCGTTGCCGCGCACGCGCGGACGCGTGAAGATCGGCCGTTCCAGAGTGGCGGCGACCATCCAGGATTACATGCAACTCACAAAGCCACGCATTGTGCTGATGATTCTTCTGACCACCATGGCGGGATTCTATCTCGGTACTCATCAATCGATGGACTTGCTCTTGTTGTTCCATACGCTGCTTGGAACCGCTCTGGCAGTCGGAAGCTCCAACGTATTGAATCAAGTGATGGAACGAGAAGCCGACGGCCGCATGCGGCGAACTCGTAACCGGCCTCTCCCCGCCGGGCGCATGGACCCGAGGGAGGCACTGACTTCGGGCATTGGAATGGCGGTCGTGGGGTTTCTTTACCTCCTGGTGGCCGTCAACCCTTTGACCGCCCTGCTCACGCTGGTCGCCTGGGCCAATTATCTTTTTCTCTACACGCCGCTCAAGAAAAAAACCTCTCTCTCGACGCTGGTAGGAGCCGTATCGGGGGCCCTTCCCCCCGTGATCGGATGGGCCGCGGTCCGAGGGGCTCTTTCCCTGGAATCCCTGGCGTTGTTCTCGATCCTGTTTCTGTGGCAGCTACCCCATTTCCTGTCCATCGCCTGGATGTATCGAGAGGACTATGCCCGGGCGGGGTTTGCGATGTTGCCGGTCCTGGACACCGAAGGGAGCCGCACGGGACGGCAGATTGTTTTCTATGGCCTGGCGTTGATCCCCGCCAGCCTCATGCCGACCCTCCTGGGTCTCACCGGGGGACTCTATTTTTTTGGAGCCCTCGCCCTGGGCGTGGCATTCCTGGTGTTTGGGATCCGCACTGCCTTATACAAATCGAGCCTCTATGCGCGACACCTGCTCTTCGCCTCGCTTCTGTTTCTTCCGGCTCTGTTGGCGCTGATGATGCTGGACAAGGGAGCACTCTAGTTTCGATGCATTGCCGGTACCCACCATACTGTTCGATTCTATTCGCGTTTGCCATCGGGCACCCGGCTATCTCAGGGCGCTTGTACGCTTCGTAAGCCATGATTTCGCTTTCCGACCTTCCTGCTCTCAACGCCGCCCTGAACGGAACCGGCGCGCTGTTGCTGATCACGGGGTATTTCTTCATCCGCCGCAAAAAAGTAAATGCGCACAAATTCTGTATGCTCTCGGCCGTGACCGTATCGTTTCTTTTCCTGGTCTCCTATGTGATCTACCACAATGCCGTCGGATTCACGCGCTTCCCGGGTGAGGGATGGGTCCGCGTCATTTATTTCTCCATCCTGATCCCCCACACGATCCTGGCGACCGTCGCTATCGGCCCCCTGGCACTGATAACCCTTTACCAGGCCTTGAGAGGGCGCTTTGAAAAGCACCGGCGCGTCGCGCGGTGGACCTTGCCCATCTGGTTGTATGTTTCGGTCACCGGTGTGCTCGTTTACTGGATGTTATATCACCTCTCGTAGTACCCGCCCGCCGGACCGTCGTGCGCACCGCTCCGTGGAAACACCGCTGTGTCATCTCCGCCGGAGTCTCCGAACAGGACATCTCCAACTGTGGCAAGACTGGACATTTCCAAACGCGGTTTGCAGGGCCACGAAGGGGTTTGACCCGGGCCCGGAATTCACCTATGCTGGCACCGTGGCACAATGGCACTTACGAACGTTGCCCCGCAGCGCGGTAGGCCTGAACCCCCGGATGCCGGTGGGATCACCTCATCTTCGCATTTCTTCCGTTGTGAGAAAATGGAGCCGGTCAGATGATTAGTGATCAAAAGATTGCGCGCGCCGCCAGGACGGCACTCACGCAGTGTCTGGGCGTCGTAGAGGGTGAGAAGCTGCTGGTCGTCGCCAACCCGGAGCTGCTGAGGATCGGGGAGGCGCTCTACAGGGAGGGCATCAAGCTCGGAGCCCAGGCCGCCTTGCTCTATTATCCGAAGGGCGAGCTGAACGGCGAAGAGCCGCCGCCATTGATCGCCGGCGCCATGGCCAAGTCTGACGTCGTGATCGCGCCAACAGTGGCCAGCATCACTCACACGGCGGCGAGGCGCAAGGCCTGCCGGGCCGGCGCCCGGGTAGCCACCATGCCCGGCATCACTGAGGAGTTCTTCGTACGGGGATTGAGCGCCGATTACGATGATCTCATCAAGCTCACCGACCAGGTTTACCAGCTCCTCAATTCCGCGAAAATCGCGCGCGTGACGTCACCCTCCGGCTGCGACCTGGTGCTCGACATCCGCAACCGTGCCAAGGTGAGCGACGGCAACCTCAAGGATCGGGGATCGTTCTCGAACCTGCCGACGGGCGAGGCCGAGCTGGCCCCGCGAACGGCCAAGGGCACCCTCGTCGCCGACCTGTGCGGCGAGTACATCACCGAGCCAACTGAGTTCATCATCGACAAAGGCTACATCGTAAAATACCAGGGCAACGCTTCGGGCAGACGTTTCCGCCGCCTCATCGAGCAGGGCATGAAAATGGACAAGAACACGAACGCCTCTTTCGTCGCCGAGTTCGCCATCGGCACCAACAAGATGGCCAAGTTGACCGGTGTCGTTCTCGAAGACGAAAAGGTCTACGGCACCTGTCACGTTGCGTTTGGAGACAATACCAGTTACCCGGGGGGCAAGAACCCCAGCACGCTGCACATGGACGTCATCGTAAAGAAGCCCACCATCGCGCTGGACGGGCGGACGATCATGAAGAGCGGCAAGCTGGTTGTGTAAAGCCGTGCGCACCCTTCGCTCGTCACAACTCACGCTGCAATTCACAACGGCGGACGAGGGCCGGCAGGGCGGGTTTGGAACCACCCGGCCGCTCGACAAACACCGTTTCTGCAAGAGCCTGCTGAGAAAACTCCACTACGTCAGAAGGTTTTTCCCCGAATTTGGAGACCGGACAATTCGCGTCGGCCTGACGCGAGCGGCCAGCGGCATGGCGATTCCGGGTGGGAACGAGGTGTGGTTCAACCCCGCGCAGGTGTCATTCCATACCATTGCGCACGAGTTCGTCCACCTGCTGCAGGGCCGGGACGACGTTCCCGGTGGCGAACGGGGCTGCGACCTCTTCTCGCTTGCGCGGGACTGGACGCTAAACGACACGGCACCCAGTTACGTTCGGGTGCCGGTGGAATTCCAGGATATGTGGGGGCACATTCAGCCCCCCGATGCGCAGTTGATATGTGACACGGCCAGGGGCGCTATCGATCTGAGGCGCGCCGGCACGCGAAACTACATCACCTACTTCGAAAAAACGCTGACGAGCCTGGCGGAAAACCGCGAGTGGTCGCTACGTCGATCCACACGTACCTAGAGGTGGATCAGCTTCTCATCACCCCAGATCGATAGTCGTTTTATCCTGTTGACGGGAATGATCTGCTCGACGGTCGTCTGGGATTCCTGCTTGACCGATGAGAACGACAACCTGATGTAATCGCTGCCTATGCGGTCGAGCTTTGCCACGTACGTCTGAAAGGTCAGACCTTTACCGAGCGCCGTCAGCTTGTAGCTTTCGGGATTCACGACGGTCACATTGCTCCCAACCCATTCCTCCAGAAGACTCTGGAAATTCTCGCCTGCCATAACCTCTCCTTTCAAAGATACTCACTATACCATAGATCGCCGCCCCGTAGACCTGTTCCAGGCGCCCGTAGCCTCGGGCTACTGCCCCTCGATGTGGCCGAGCACGTGTTTGAAGATCGCCTCGCAGCGGTCGGTCACCGCCTGCGAGGTCTTCCTGGCCTTCTCCGCCGTCGCCTTTACGTAGTTCTTATCCGAAAGTCCGGGAAGATTGATCAGCACGTTGAGCAACGCACCGCAAGCCGCCGCCTCCAGAGATTTGGCGGCCACGCCCGCGTCGCTGATCGAGCTACGGTTGCCATTCTTGGCAACGGTCTCGAGCGTGTCCAGATACTCGTAACAATGATTGAGTACGGAGTGCGGCACGGCAACCGCGCGCAGGGTCGCCTTTTCGATTTCGGCATCGCGGTGGCCCTTCTCGGCGTCCGTTTTCCTGGGCAGCCTTGTCGCCGCCATCACTCCGTCGAACGCCTTCGAGTCGTCATCGACCGCCCTCACAAAAAAATCCTTCATCTCCTGTGAGCGAATGGCTGCCTCCTTCATCTCTCCGTCATACTCTTCATACTCCCGCTTGCCGGCGGTGAGATTGGCGACCATGCTGCCGAGCGCCCCGGCCAACGCCGCCATGAGGGCCGCAACGCTGCCGCCGCCCGGCACCGGCGACTCGCGCGAGGTCTCGTCCACGAAGCCGCGCACGCTATCGTCCGCCAGCGGCGTCTCATCCGCCACCCGGTACTCAATAATCTTCTGCCGGGGATCGAAGGCACTGATGTCATTCAGGCCGAGCGACTGGATGGCGGTCTGGATCAAATCACTCTCGGGAACTCCCGCGGACTTGCCCTGAGGGGCCAGGTAGTGCCTGCCAGCGTGCAACATCGCTTCGAGGGGAATGAGCCCTACGAGTTCGCTTCCCGTCACGCGCAGCCCACGAGCTTCCGCCTGGCGCTTCACTTCATCGAAGGCGACGGCCGGTGGCGTCACCTCTATGTTCACCAGGTTGATCGACACCTGCGCCTGCTTGTATTCGTCTATGTACCAGCCGACGGCCTTACATGCTTTGAGAGTCCCGGGCACGTTGACCGCTTTGCCCTCGGTGTCCCTGACGATCTTGCCCAGGCTGTCCCGCTTGGCGCGACCGGCCTCGCGAATAGTCAGGGCGATGTCATGCGCCAGCTTGCGGTCCCGCGTGTTCAAATTCACGTTGTAGGCTATAAGAAAATCTCTCGCCCCGATTACCGTCGCGCCGCTCCTGGCGTTGAACTCGGCCGGTCCGAAGTCCGGTTTCCAATGCGGTTGCAACATCTTGTCCCGCAGCCCCTCGTATTCGCCGGCACGAACGTCTGCCAGGTTACGCCGGTCTTCACTGCTAGCCGCGTACTCGTAAAGATAAACCGCAATGCCGAGCTCTTCGCCGACACGCTGCCCCAACCGCTTCGCCAACTCGACGCATTCCTCGCGTGTCACGCCGCGCACCGGGATGAAGGGGCACACATCGGTGGCACCCATTCTGGCGTGGGCACCCGTATGCTTGCTCATATCGATCAACCGCGACGCGGTCTCGATCGCCGAGAACGCCGCTGCGACCGCCGCGTCGTAGTCGGCGACGAAGGTCACCACGGTCCTGTTGGTATCCTTGCCGGGATCCACATCCAGGAGGTGCGCACCATCGGCGCTGTCGATTGCCGCCGCGATCGCGTCGATTATTCCTCGATCCCGCCCTTCGCTAAAATTCGGTACGCATTCGACCAGCCGCATCGATCACCTCCATTACACAAAACTCTCCCGAGAGTCACTCGGGAGAGCATATCATAAACAACAGTCTTGCCGACAGAAAACTAATCGGGCCGCATCCACGGTCCACTTGTACGGGGCCACGCAAAGTAATCCGTGGTCACGTGCGTAGAATTGGTTCCGGTGAGGAGGTCTTGCACTTCCTGAAGCTCCACCTCTTTGTAATCGTCGAACCAGCAGGCCTCCGCGTTGCGCTCGAACACGAGGAAACGCGAGTTGTCTTCGTCATTCGCCGCCCGGAGATACTTGAAGAACACGTGCGTGTCGGATAGCCCCGCGATTTCGATCTTGCCTGTTTCGTGCGACATGACCAGCCGTGCTCGTTTCGCCAGCCCGGAGCTCCTGTTTCGAGCCTCCTCGAAAATCTCGTACGACTCTTCGACCGGCACGCTGTAAGTCCGGTTGCCAAGGGTGGGCCGGCACTGAAAAACGTAGTAGGGCGGTACGCCGATATACGACAGCTTGTTGAACAGCTCGGCCAGCACCCTCGGATTATCGTTGATGCCCGCTATCAGCGGGGTCTGATTCACGGTAACCGCACCAGCTTGCCGCAGAAGACCCAACCCTTCGACCGCCACGTCGGTCAGTTCCACGGGATGGTTGAAATGAGCCATTATGTAAATTCTTTTGTCGAACGTGCTGTATCTGGCGATCATTTCGAGCAGCGAGGGATCCTCAGTTATGCGCATGGGGTTGAACGCCGGCATCTTGGTACCGATGCGAATAATCTGCACGTGATCGATATCACGCAATTGCTTGATAATCTTCTCTAGCCGCCCCGTTGACATGATCAACGGATCGCCGCCGGTCAAGAGTACGTTTGAGATCTCCTTATGGGCCCTGATATATTTCAGGCCTTCCGTAATGTCCTTGACCACCTCGTCATTGTCGTCCATGAACAGGCGCTTGCGAAAACAGAACCGGCAATACGCACCGCACACGTCGTTCACCAGCAGCAGCGCTGTGGAGCGATACTTGTGTTCCACGCCCGGCGCTACGGTATATTCCGCCTCATAGGAGGCATCAAGATTGCCCCACTCCTCCAGCTCGCTCTCATCGGGAATAATCAGTTTTCTTATGGGATCGTTCGGGTCCTCCCAATCAATCAGTGACACGTAGTACTCGTTTGTGCGAAAAACAAACTTCTCTGTTACGCGTTTCAGCCTCGATTTCTCCTCTTGCGATAATCCATCGAGCTTTTCAATTTTGGTAATGTACTTGGGTTTGGGCAAATCTTCACCTCCTTGCGTCGCAGGACGTACTTATGGCACTTCGGCGGAGTGGCAATTCGGCCAGCGGCTCAGATGGTCGGTGCTTGGTAACGACAGAACTCGTATCGCTAGATTTGTGTGATGGGCACGAGCCGCGATAAATCGCGTGTGACCCTATCAGGCGTGATCAGCTACAGCGATGTGTGATGAAAGCCACTCTATATACCATAACCGATATTTGAGCAGAGTGCAAGGGCCAACTGGCAAGGTACGGAGTCTGGCGCATGGGAATGCGGCCTAACCGGTAACCGCGTTCACGAATGCGGGTGTCTTATGATTGCTAGTACTTCTTCGCCGTGCCAAAAAAGTACCGTACCCCGATCGCCGCGTTTGGATTGAAATCCGTATCTGGTACAATGTCGAGCAGCGGGACCACTTCGAGAAAAATATCCAGCGGTGAGTTCGCCACGAGATAAGTGAGGCCGATCGGAAAACGAATGCCAAAGCTGTCGTCGTCGTCGAACTTCAGGCGAGCGCCGAGACCAAAATGAACCGCCATCCTGCCCTGATCGACGTGAATCAAATCGAAACGGTGCATGAGATAATCCGCGTGCAGATGCAGCGCATCCTGGTTGCCAAAAGACCACGCTATCGCACCGTCCACGGCGGTGGTGGCGGACGTCCACAGCTTGCCGCTGATGCCGGTTGGCTCGCCAAGAATGATTCCCAGCCCGAACTCATCCCGGGTCGCACCGGCGGATCCGGCAAACAACGAAACGGCTATCATAACGGTTAGAAATATGCGCCTCATGACAACTCCTTTCGGCCCGTGCCACGGACCCCAAGGGGCAACCGATATACTATCCACTGCCTGCTTGTCTAGTATTTTATGCGCGTCGTTCGTCCGCAGGTGTTGCAGGTGAGGTGTGACCCTTTGAAGGCGGGCGACATCTGCAGCAGCTTGCCGCATGCGCAAGCGAATGTTTCCCAACCGGTTCCCTTGCGCGTGTACTCGAGCCTTCGCGATCCGGCGGCGGCGCCCTCCACGGGGTGGGCAGACTCGGTGGTCTCGGCGGCGGCGGCCATCGCTCCGATGGCGGCGAGCTCCGCTACGGGAACTTCGTTATCGCGCCCGCATTTCGGACACGAGATCTTCTTGTCGGGTAGATTCGGCGGCAGCTTCATCTTTAGCCCGCATGCACACACCAGAAAGGCATAGTTGTTGACCGCCCGCATGAGATCCATGACGTCTCGCGTCCGGGTCTTGGCGTCTGTTGCTCCCTCCGGCTCGACGGTGGGTTGTCTTATTTGCGTACGGGTTTTCTTGTCGAGGTACCCCGCGGGAATCAGCAGCGTCGGCTTGCCGTGCATCCGGTTGAAGGCTTTTTGATACGTGTAATAGTCGGCGCCCTTCGACATGTAGCGCAGTATCTTGATGCGTTCCTGGATCGGTGGATGCGTGCTGCCCAGCCCGGAGAGCTTTCTTCCCTTTTTCAGCACCGGGCTGTGAATATACATCGGAGCGGTGACCTGGTTCGCGCTCTCCAACGGAATGCTGCCGGCGGAAATCTTCTCCAGCGCCGAGGCGAGTCCCTCGGGGTAGCGCGTCAGCTGCACGGCCGTTGCGTCCGCCAGGTATTCTCTCTTTCTCGAAATGGCGAGGTAGAGGAGCCGCGCGAAGATCGGCGCGAGTATGGCCAGTAACACGGCGACGATGACCATGATCAACTGCAACTGCGGACTGCCGCCGCCGGGAGACTTGCTCCGGTAGCGGCGTGACGATGAGGGCATGAACCACCAGCTGCGCAGAAACACCTGGGACAAGAGAACGATGCTTCCCAGCATGATCCCCGCGACCGTCATCAGTTGCGAGTCCCGGTTGACGATGTGGGACATCTCGTGGGCGACGACGCCTTGGAGCTCGTCGCGGTTCAAGCGGGTCAAGAGGCCTGCGGTCACCGCAATCGCACTCTTTTCGGGGCTCATGCCGATGGCCAGCGCGTTCGGCGACGGCTCGTCGATAATGTAAACCTTCGGCATCGCGGGCAGGCCCGCCGCGATTTTCATCTCCTCAACGACGTTGAACAACCGCGGGTGAACGTCCCTGGTGACTTCACGGGCACCGCTCACTTTGAGAAGGATACCGCTGGCCGAGTTGACGCTGATCAGCGTGATCCCCAGCCACATGCCCACGGCGACGATAACACCGATGACGCCCCCTCTATCGGGATCGAAGGCGCTGCCGATAAAGAAACCGAGTGCAACGAGCAGTACCGCCATGCCGACGAACAGCGTCATGGACTTTCTTCGATTCTGGCGTATCAGCTCCCACATCATGGCAATCTGCCCCCGCTGGTATCCCGTGTGACGTTAGGTGAAGCTGACTTTGGGAACGACGCGCTCGCCCGCGTCCTCGATTTCGAAGAACTCTTCCTTGGTAAAGTTGAACGTGTTTGCCAGAATGTTGGAAGGAAACACTTCGGTCTTGTTGTTGAAGAACAACACGGAATCGTTGTAACTCTGCCTCGAGAACGCGATCTTGTTTTCGGTCGAGGTCAGCTCCTCCTGCAGCGCCAGAAAGTTCTGGTTGGCCTTGAGGTCGGGATAGTTTTCCACAACCAGCATGAACTTGCTGAGCGCACCCCCGAGTTCGCCTTCCGCGGCCGATTTGTCGCCCATACTGCTGGCGCCCATGGCGCGGCTGCGGGCGTTGGTAATGTTTTCGAGGGTTTCCCGCTCGTGCGACATGTACCCTTTGGCTGTCTCGACCAGATTGGGAATGAGGTCGTGCCTCCGCTTGAGTTGCACGTCGATTTGTGACCACGCGTTCTTGACGCGGTTCCTCAGTCTGACCAGCGTGTTGAAAATGCCGACGAAATAACCCACAACCAACGCGATGACTCCGAGTATGACCCAGATCATTATCGTTTCCTCCTTTGCACAGTCCGTGACTCACTCACTCCGATTTTCGCGCCGCGCGGCTCGATCGCGGCGAGGGCTACGTTTCATCCCGCAGCGCCGTGGAGTGTGTGCCGGGGACGGTTCTCATACCTGGCTCTTGTCCCCGAATACTTGATGCAGCAATATGAATACCCTGTTGTCCACGGGAAACTCGCCCATGTTTATCATATCGAGCAGCTCGCCGCGGTCGAACCATAGTCCGTCGTTGTTCGGGCATTTGTCCAGACGCACTTTTTTCTCCGTACCATAGTCTACTTTTTCCAGATGTTTCCGGCATATCGGGCACCGAATCTTCTTTTCCTTTCCTTGCACGCCCGCCGCCAGGCTCTGCATTAACTCGTCCTTGTTGGCCGCGTCCGCGAGCAGCAGCCCCAGCTCACCGGCGTCGAGCCACACTCCGCTGCAGGCGAGACAGTGATCGATCTCGACGCCCTCCACTTCGAGCACGATCAGGGGATAGTTGCAGCCGGGACAGTTCAACAGAAGCTCCTTTTCTCTCGAGAACCGGGAAAGTCGGGTAACAGGATAGCAAAACCACTGCCAAGGGGAAGCCCGAAGGTCGATTTCTCTTACCGCCGGCTCGCGGACGTACCCGTGCGCGGCGACACACCCGGCGATATACCTACCCACGGTGGGCGTTGGTTATTCACCACGGTACGTAACCGACCCTGTGACAGATGGTTAGTAAATGATGGAGTGGTGCGCGGTGCACACCTTTCGTGGTGCGGCTAGTCGATCGCTCCCGAATAGATGTCCATGACGGTGTGCAGGAACTTGATGGCCGCGTCGCGCGGGCGCTGGAACGAGTTGCGCCCGATGATCGAGCCAAAGCCGCCGCCGTCACGGATCGCGCGGATGTCGTTGAAGAACGGTTCGTCACCTTGCTTGCTGCCACCGGAAAAAATGACCACCCGCCGGCCATCGAAGGCGCTCTGGATGACGTGCTTCACACGATCGGCGACGGTACCGATGGGCACGTCCTGGGCTTCGTAGACTTTGCGCGCCGCATCCTGCTCGATGTGGTCGCTTGGCAGTTTGACTTTAACGATATGGGCGCCCATCTGTGAGGCGATCTGGGCGGCATAGGCAACCACATCGATACCCGTCTCGCCCGCGCTGCTCAGATTGGTGCCGCGTGGATAGGACCAGACGACCACAGCGAGGCCGGCGTCCTTTGCATCGGCGGCCACCTCGCGCAGCTGCTCGAACATATCCCGCCACATCGCCGACCCCGGGTAGATCGTAAAACCGACGGCCGCGCAGCCCAGCCGCAGCGCGTCCTGCACATCGCTGGTCAGGGCGGGAACGGGATCCTTCTCGCCGGTGAGCGAATCGTGATTGTTGACCTTGAGAATCAGCGGAATCTCCGCCGCGTAACGGTCGGCGATCGCCGCGATCGATCCGAACGGTGCGGCGTAGGCGTTGCAGCCGGCATCGATGGCGAGCTCGGCGTGGTAGAACGGGTCGTAGCCCGCCGGGTTGACGGCAAAGCTTCGTGCGGGTCCGTGCTCGAAACCCTGGTCCACCGGCAGGATCACAAGCTTGCCGGTACCGGCCAGCCGCCCGTGATTGAGGATCCGCGCCAGGTTGGCCCGGCTGCCGGGGTTGTCGGCGGGATAACCATCCAATATTTTTCTGACCGCTTCTGTCATTGTCCCCTCTCCTTACACATTCTCCGAAGTTCTTGCGTGCATCGACTGGACCACCAGCCGAGCCCCGGCCGTCAGGCCCGCGTGCTCCTAATTCTATCGCGAAATCGGCCTTTTCTCCAGAGAGATTTTCTCGCGGGCGTGACGCCCTGTTGCGTCGGCGACGGCCCGCGTTGCGCTTCCAGCGGGGGTGGTGCGTTGTTGGATTGTCTCCGTCCCCGCGCTCCGCTTCGCTCGGCTACCCGCGGCTCGCTGCGGGTGGCAGCGAACGGGCGCCCGGCTGCGCACAGCCCGCGAGCACGGACGGGCTGTTCGCTGACAGGACCTGCATCGCGCCGCGCGTGATCCTCGCTCGCTCTCGCGACGGTCCCGTCAACAACCCACCCCCGCGCCGTCCCTGCTCCCGCCATGGGGCCGTCGCCGACGCAACAGGGCAT
>JAZGDW010000164.1:0-2915 GCA_036478295.1 Candidatus Krumholzibacteriia bacterium | reverse complement strand
GGGGGGGGGGGGGGGGGGGGCGTGGGGGCGGCACCGGCCTTGCGCTAGTAGCTGGGTCGGCGGCCCGGCCCACGCTCCGTCACCCGAGAGTCGCCGCGGCAGTGCCGGTCTTGAGTTCAGGCATTGTGACCGGTCAGAGGGGTCTGTTACCGGGTTACAGGGTCGGTAACGCATCCATAAACTCAACGCTTATAGTGGTTTAGGGTCGCATTGCAATTCACCGCACTGTGGTTCGCTTCTTGCCCAAGAATATAGCCGCTGAACTGGGATTGCGCGTCAGTAGTTGCGGGCGCAGGTGATAAACTTTGCAGAATTCGATGAAACGATACGAGAGAACAAAGAGGGGATCCGGCCCGATGAGACGAGCCCGTATATGGGATAGCGGTTTGAGAGGTCCCCTGGCACGTGCTGGAATCGGCACAATCGAGGCTATGCTCGCGCTGGTCATCCTCACATCGGCTCTGTTGGGCCTTGCGGCCAGTGCTTTGCACGCCGACAACATCATAAAGGCCGCGCACCGGCGCACTGCCGCCGCTGACCTGGCCCGTGTTCAGATAGAGCAGCTGCTGGCGGAACCTTATGACTCCCTGAAGGCAGGCGGAGCGGTGACTGACCGAGTCAATATGAACTGGACGATCATAGATGGGCAGCGTACGAAGGAGATCGTCTTCGTCTACCAGTACGACCTTCGCGGCCGCACCCGGGTCGTTACGATCGCTGCCGCTATGAGCCGACCATGAGTAGAGAACGTGGTACCTCGCTGGTGGACTTGATGATCGGCCTGACCATTTCAGGAATAGTGATGGCGGCGGGCGTGAGCGTGGTCGTGGGGCATCGCCGCTTTTACACCGGCATGGCCGATGTGGCTGAGGCGATGAGCACGCTCAATCACATGCACGTGGCTCTAAGCTCGGAACTGCTTCCCATCAGCGCGTCCGCAGGCGACCTCATCTATGCCGGAGAGGACTCGATCCAGACGCGATATTTCACGGGCGTCTTTTCCGTCTGTGCCGTGAGCGTATCGCCCGTCACCGTCACGGTACGGCGCCTCTCACACTCCGGCACTCTCCATGCAAGCGACAGCGTCATGGTCTATTCGCAGGGGCCGAGCTCGGAAATTACGGATGACTTCTGGGAGCACGTGAAGATCGGGCCGCCAGCCGCGGGGACGTGTCCCGACGGTCGCCCCGGTCGGACCGTCATGGTTGACGGGCTCACCGTGGCGGAGGCCGGAAACATCCCTTCGGGCGCGCCGCTGAGGCCGTTCACCAGCACCAGCTACTCGTTTGTCGAGCGGGGCAACGGCTGGTACCTGGTCAGAAACGACCGCGATCGACAGAACTTTCCCATCGCCGGCCCGCTCCTGCCGCCGGACGGCGAGACTCCGGGTCTGCAATTTCGCTACTTCGACGCCAATGGGCAGGTGACCAACAACGAGGACGACGTCGCCAAAGTGGAGGTTGTGGCGACCGCCGTGCGATCCGTATCGCGGACACGAGCCGCGGCGCCGAGAACCGTCAGTCGCACTTTGCCATTCACTTTCAGAAACAACTAGGTGATGGGGATTATTATGTCAGCTCGTAAGTTTTGTTCGGATGAAAGCGGCCTTGGCCTACTTATCGTCATGATAATGGTAGGCGTGCTTTCGGGGCTGGCATTCATGGGACTCAGCCTGGCTCACAGTGAATTGGAGATCGCCGTGCGGAACGAGTCACGCACGGCTGCCTCGTACGCCGCCGAAGCGGGGCTGGCGCTCTCTCTAGAGAACTGGGCGGGCGCCATGGCGGCGACGACACCGCCCGGGGATACAACTGTGATCTCCCAAGGAACTCTGGCCGGCGGGTTCTCCTATCGCGGCGTGGTGCAGCGCTTGGACGACGGCAGCTCCGTTCATCCGCTCTACGCGCTGCGGGTGGGGGCAACTCGGGCCGGCTATCGCGGCCAGGTGGGCTTGCTCGTCACATCCGTTCCACTCGAGATCCCGATGGATTTCGCCATGCGTGTTCGCTCGACCCTGACGATGCGCGGCAGCTCCGTGATCGATGGCAACGACAATGTACCACCTAACTTGGCCGCGGATTGCCCACCGCCGGATGATAGCCGACCCGGGATCATCACAGACGACGTCAACAACCTGGATGTCGACGGCGGCCCGACTGTCGACGGCGATCCGCCGGTCCTTGTGGATCCGGACATCACCGACGAAAACTTCTTCGACTTCGGCGGGTTGAGCTTCGAGGAGATCGCCGCGAAGGCAAACATCGTGTTCAACGGAAATAGCACCATCTCGGGCACCGACCCTAAACCGAGTCTCGATGGCAACGGCTACTGCGATGTCTCGGATCAGTTCAACTGGGGCGATCCAACGAATCTTGGCGAGCCGTGCTCGAGCTGGTTCCCGATCATCTACGTCAACGGCGACCTGCAGCTGAACGGGAGCGGCGCGGGCCAGGGCATCCTTATCGTGAACGGCGACCTGAACATGACAAGCGGCGTGGAGTTCTATGGGCCGGTGATCGTCACAGGTCAGCTGACGAGCACGGGTGGTGGGTTTCACATTTATGGTGGGCTCATCACGGGAGCCACCGACATCAACGACGAGAGCGTGATAACCGGTAACTCCACGGTGGCGTTCAGCTCCTGCGCCCTGCGCCGTGCCGTGAGCCACTCGGACGTGTCCGAGGCGCGTGTGCTGGCGGAGCGGCCCTGGTTCCAGACGCGCTAAGCGCTGCAACACCGGGTCCCGGCCACCACTAAACCAAGTTCTCTCTCAATCCATCATATAGGGCGGCGCCTTAGAGGGCGTCGCCTTTGGCATTAGGGTCACCGGTTACTGCCGCTACGGAGGCCGAGATTCATGCTGGCACTTCGGTTTTGGGTTCGCGTTTTGGCCGGTCTGACCGCACTATTCGCAG
>JAZGDW010000163.1:0-4306 GCA_036478295.1 Candidatus Krumholzibacteriia bacterium | reverse complement strand
CTCGCATCGGTCCTCACTCTGTCCGGTCCGGTAGCGGCTTCGGAGGACTTCGGACCGGTTCCGGCCGTTGAGGTCGATGCAGCACTCGCCGAACTCGGCAAGCGGTTGTTTTTCGATGTGCGGTTGTCCGGCGACGCGTCCACCGCGTGCGCATCCTGCCACAATCCTGAGCACGCATTCAGCGACGGCATGGCTCTGTCGAAAGCCTATCCCGGCTCCGGGCACTTTCGTAATACACCCACGCTGGTTAACACCGCACAACGACGAGTATGGATGCACGATGGCAGGCTGGGCACCAATCTCAACGACGTGACCCGGGAGATGATCACCGAGACCTATCTGATGAATATGGACATGCGCCTGATGCAGGAGCGTATCAAGCAGGATCCCGTGTACGTGAAGATGTTCGACGAAGCCGGATTGGGAGAACCCAGCAATGGCGGGGTCCGCAAGGCGATACCGGAATACCTGAAGACACTGAGCTCGAGGGGGGCGGCTTTCGATACGGGTTCCAGGACCGATAGCGCCCGGCTTGGTTTCGACCTCTTCAAACGTAAAGCCGGTTGTGCCCAGTGTCATACCGGCCCGCGCTTCAGTGATGACCAACCGCACAATCTCGGCGTTCCCGAGAACAATGACATCTGGTCCGACCCGCTGCGGCACGTCACCTATGTCACTTACGCAAAGTTCATGGGCGTCGAAGACTACATGAATCTGCGCCGCGATGTGGGAGCCTACGTACGTACACACACCGCGGACGGCAGCGATATCGGGCGTTTCGTCACGCCCACGCTACGCGAGTTGAAATACACGGCGCCGTATATGCACAACGGCATACTTGAAACGCTGGAAGAGGTCGTTGATTTTTACAGCAAGGGCGGTGGAGACGATTCCAACAAGGACCCCCGGCTGACCCCATTGAATCTGAGCAAGGACGAGAAGACCGACCTGATCGAGTTTCTGATGTCACTGTCGGGCGATCCACTCGATGGAAAAGAGTTCGTGTGGGGTAGTGAGATCCCCAAGGATTACCAGCCCATCGCCGACTGGCGAGCGGTCGACAACTGAGGAGGCGGTATTCATGTCCACGCAAGCCAGAATACTCGCCCGCGCCATGCTGGCAGTTACCGCCGTGATCATCGCTGGTACGGCGCGAGCGGATGAACAGGTGTACAACACCGCGTGTGCGGCCTGTCACGCTACCGGTGTCGCCGGTGCACCCAAACTCGGCGACAAAGCCGCCTGGGAGCCGCGCATGACACAGGGTGTGGACGCTCTGGTGATGTCAACGCTGAAGGGCAAGGGCGCCATGCCGCCGAAGGGCGGTAATACCAGCTTGAGCGACGCCGAGGTCAAGAGCGCCGTCGAGTACATGCTTCAGAAAGCGGGGCTCATGGAGGCTGGCGCGAGCGCGGCCCCGGCGCAGGCATCGGCGGCCGCGCCGGCATCGGAACCCGCGACCGCGATCCCCGCGCAGGCATCGGCGGCGCCCACCGAAGCCGCCGGGACGGCGATGCCGGCGCCCGACCAGCGTCACCCGTCGCTGCAACCGCTGGGGCCGCCGCCCGTGCCCGCCGACAACGCGCAAACACCCGAGAAGGTGGCGCTTGGCAAATTGCTGTTTTTCGACGCCCGGCTGGGCGGAAACGGCAGCACATCGTGTGTGACCTGCCACTTGCCCACGGCCGGCTGGGGATTTCCGACTCCCCTTTCGGTGGGTTACCCGGGTACGATTCACTGGCGCAACAGCCAGACCATCGTTAACAGTGCTTACTACGGGAAGCTTTTCTGGGCGGGCGCATCGAGGTCGCTGGAGGCACAGGCCGGCTCCGCTGCTTCCGGCGCGGTCGCCGGTAACGGCGAGAGCGACATGATGGAAGCGCGCCTCGCCTTTATCCCCGAGTACCGCAAGCGATTCAACGAAGTCTTCGGTGACGAATGGCCCCGGGTGCGCAACGCTTGGTGGGCGATTGCGGCCTTCGAGCGCACCCTGATCCAGACCGACACGCCCTACGATCGCTGGTTGAAGGGTGACGACGCCGCTCTTGATGATGCGCAAAAACGCGGCTTCGAACTGTTCGTGGGCAAGGCTGCCTGTGTCTCGTGTCACAACGGTGCTCTGCTCAGCGACGAGCAGTATTACAATCTTGGTGTACCGCCCGCGAAGGAATGGGAAAGCGACGGCCTTGCCCAGGTAACCTTCCGCTTCGAGCTCTACGCCAAGGGCATCTCGGAAGCACGTTATCGCAAGTTCAAAGACGACCCCGGATTGTATTTTCGCACCAAGCAGGTACGGGACCTCGGAAAATTCCGCACCCCGTCGCTGCGCTACACCAAGTACACGGCGCCCTACATGCACAATGGCCAGATTCAGACACTCAAGGATGTAGTGGTGTTTTACAATCAGGGTGGCGGGAAAAACGAATTCGCCAAAACCAAGACGTCGCTTCTCAAACCGCTCGGACTCAGTGACCAGGAGATTGACGACCTGGTGGCTTTCATCGAGTCGATGAGCGGGGTCCAGATTCTGATGGAGTTTCCGCAACTGCCGCCGTCTGCGCCGCTCGACGCTGCATCCGAGTGAGCGAACCCGAGGTATCTGCACATGAATCGTTCCAAATCATCTCTCGGTATTCAGGCCCTCACGAGTTCGAGCGTAGCCGTTGCGGGGCCACAATGCGATGAGTCAGCGGCCCAGTCAGATCCGGGCTGTGTGGTGTCGCGACGTACCTTTCTGCTCACGTCGGCTGCCGCCACCTCCGCCTTCACGGTGATGGTCAGAATGCCCGGCGCAGCGGCGGCCGAGGAAGTTCCCGCCGCGGTTGCCCTGTATCCGCGTAAGCTCATCGGGCGCCTGAGCGAGCTCAAAGTGGACGTGCCTCTCGACTTCAACTATCCGGACGAGAAACAGTACTCCGAGGCGATGCTGATCAGGCTCGGGCGCGAAGCGGGTGGCGGCATCGGGCCGGACAAGGACGTCGTGGCGTTCAGCTATATATGTACCCACCAAGGCGGGCCGCTGCAGAACACCTACAAGGCCGCGGACAAGGCGCTGGGTCCGTGTCCACTGCACCTCACGACCTACGACCTCACACGACACGGCATCGTGATTGCGGGCAACGCCTATCAGAGCCTGCCGCAGGTATTGCTCGAGTTGGAAGGCGACGACATCTATGCGGTCGGAATTTTCGGCCTCATCTTTGGTCGCTACGACAATCTGGAAGCCTGAGGAGGGTGACTCATGGCGACGCCTTATTACATCCCTGAAACATCCGTGCCGTTGCCGCCACCGGATGCGGATGTCATCACCACGGTTTGCGATTACTGTATCGTCGGTTGCGGCTACAAGGTGTATCGCTGGCCGGTGCGCGGCGGCAAGAACGGCGGTCCGAAGGCGAGTCAGAACGCCTTCGGTGTGGACTTTCCGGTGCCGATGCTGGGACCATGGATTGCGCCGAATCAGCACAACGTGGTGCTGCACAACGGCGCGCCGCACAATGTGGTGATTATCCCCGACAAGTCGGCGACGAAGGTCAACCTCACGGGTGACTCGTCCATACGTGGTGGTGCCATCGCGAAGAAGTGCTACAACCCGCAGTCACCGACACGTGACCGTCTCATGCAGCCGCTGATGCGTATCTATGGCTCACTGATGGCGGTGCCGTGGTCGCTCGCCCTGGATGTGGCAGCGGAGGTAAGCAAGTATGTCATCGAGCGTCACGGTGCCAATGCCTACGGCATGAAAACCTTCTCCTATCAGTACATGGAGAATACCTACGCGATCACCAAATACGCGCTCAAGCATATCAATACCGCTAATTTTACCTTTCACGACACACCGTCCCACGTTTCCTCTTCACCCGGTCTTCGCGACGCAGGCTTTGACCCTTTTTCAGCCTCGTACGAGGACTGGCGGGACGCGGAGACACTTCTCGTTTGCGGTACCGATCCATACGAAACCAAGACTATTCTGTTCACGCAGTGGATGATGCCTGCCATCGCCAAGGGACAGAAAGCGATTTTCATGATACCCCGAAATTCCACCGGGGTTGCCCATGCCGTGAAACACGGCGGAATGTGGCTCGACATTCAGCCCGGAACCGATTTGCTCGTGGTCAACGCCATCGCCCGAATCATCGTGGAAAAAGGCTGGCAGGATGCCGAATGGATCAAGAACTGGGTCAACAACAAATGGGAGTCGAGCTCGGGTTTTGGCCAGGGGACACGCAACACCCCTTGGCAGTGGCGAACCACCTGGGGACTGTTTCAGACCGCCGGGTTCGAGGATTGGAAGAAGTGGCTGCTC
>JAZGDW010000162.1:0-8511 GCA_036478295.1 Candidatus Krumholzibacteriia bacterium | reverse complement strand
ACGGGTAGGTGCCGTGGTCGATATCGAGCAGTGTCCCCTGCGCGCCCTCCAGCAGGATATTTTTCTTCGCGTCTCGGGCGTCCCACAGGGTGACGCGCGTGTCGGTAATGAGCGGCTCCATACGCTTCTTCAGGCGCGCAATCTGCTCGACCGTCTTGCCCACGGGGATCGGCGACACATTCATTTGCCGGAGCTGCTTGTTTTTTCTGCGGATGCGTTGCGTGAGAAACTGCTCGAGATCGCTTCGCGATCGCAAGAAATCATACATCCGCATCCCGTCGCGCCCCACCTTGTCCACGTACGCGGGACTGATCCCCTTGCAGGTGGTGCCGATCGACGCGCCTCCCAGACGCGTCTCCGACGCCTTATCCATCAGAATGTGATACGGCATGACGACGTGCGCCTGCTCGCTTATCAGAATACGGTCTGTGACATCGATGCCTTCCGCCGCCAGCTGATCCATCTCAGCGGCGAGCGCGATGGGGTCGATGACCATGCCGCCACCGAGTATGCAGGTAATCTGAGGGTAAAGGATCCCCGACGGCACCAGGTGAAACGCGAATCGCTTCTCGCCCACGACCACGGTATGCCCGGCGTTCGCACCGCCCTGGTAGCGCACCACGTAGTCCGCGTCGCGGGCCAGGTAATCGATAATCTTCGCCTTGCCCTCGTCTCCCCACTGGCCACCGATGATGGTTGTTACCGACATAATGTTTCCCAAGAGCAATTTGATGATCCGAAACTGTTCATTCAGGGCATAAAAACAACCGCTCGATTGGCGGTCTTACCCTGGGCCCGGCAGGCGGATATGAGCCGCGCCGCTTGTGGCGTCAGCTCCGATCACCGGTCGCCATGCTGCCGTAAGGGCAGCGTAGCGAGTTATACAATAGAGAGAAACCCGAAATCAAGGAAAATAGGGAGAGGTCGCCTGCGCGGCGAGATCACTGAGGCATCTCTTTGCTAAATATTTCTTTGATGAAACCCCAGGTGGCCTTGGTGACGGGCAGCGTACAGTCCGCGACACCGGGGTTGCTATTCTCCACGGGATCTCCCCCTTGATCGTAGACGCCGTCCCCGTCCACGTCTCCCAGCTCGAACCCGTTGGAACACCGATCCCCGTCGGAGTTCTTCAAGGCGAGCGCCTCGTTCCAGACGTTCCCGTTTGCCTCGAAGTCAATACCGAAGCCGTTGAGCGTAAAGGCGCTGGCCGTCGGCGCCGAGGACGTGTGACACAGGGCGCACTGAAACTTGCTAAACGCCGGCAGGCGCTGCATGAGCGTCATTTGGCCATCCGCCCGCTCGGGGGCTACCAGCATAGCAACCGGGACCGCAAACAATGCAGCGGCCACTACGCCTATCAGAATCCTATGGGTCCATTGGGTCGGCATAGTCTTTCTCGACACTACTATAGCCATAAAACGCCCTAAAGTCAAGCTATACCTTGATTAACCCACTAAGGCTTAGGGCCGTTGACGGCATCCCGACTCTTGCCCGTGGCCAACGCATCGGCGACGTTTCGCGCGACGTCCACCGCTACCCGGACCTGTGCATCTGCCGTAGCGGCAGCTAGATGGGGTGTAAAGGCCGAGCGCGAGTGCTCGAAGAGCGGATGCGCACCCGGAGGCTCCTCCTCGAACACGTCGAAAGCAACGCCTGCCACCTTACCGGATTCCAGCGCCCGCACCACGGCGTCCTCGTCCATGACGCCTCCCCGGGCGCAGTTGATGAGGAAAACCCCGTCCCGCATCTTGTCGATCTCGTTCTCCCCGATAATCGCCCGCGTGTCCGGTCCCAGGGGCACGTGGACGGTGATAAAATGGCTTTCCTGGAGCAGCCTCGCCATGTCCACCAGCGTGACGCCGAGCGCCTGCGCCGCTTCTTGTGAGACATACGGGTCCACCGCAAGGACGTTCATCGAAAACGCAAGCATACGCCGCGCCACTTCCCGCCCGACGCGACCGAGCCCGATCACACCGAGCGTTTTTCCGTACAGTTCAACGCCCTTGAACGCGCTCCGTTCCCAACCGCCTTCCCTGAGCGACCGGTCCGCGCTCGGGATGCGTCGCGCCAGCGCCAGCATCATGGCAATGGTATGCTCGGCCGTGGAAACGGTGTTTCCACCCGGGGAGTTCATCACCGTGATGCCGCGCGAGGTCGCCGCGTCGACATCGATGTTGTCGACCCCGACCCCGGCGCGGCCGATGAACTTGAGCCGCGTGCCGGCGGCAATGATCGCCGCCGTCAGCTTCGTGGGACTGCGCACGATGATGGCGTCATACTCGGGGAGAATCCGCGTCAGCTCCTCCGCGTTCAGGGTGCCGATGCTATCGGCTTCGATCCCGGAGTAGCCGGCGAAAACTTCCCGCGCCTCCCGCGCGATGTTGTCGGTCAACAACACTTTGTGCATAGATTTCCTTTCCCTCCAACGGCGCCTACTTGCGCCGGTAGCTCCGCAAGAGCGCGTCGATGCCCTTGCCGGCAGCATCGGTAATACCCAGGTCGCACAGCGTCGCCTCGAGCGCCGCGATCAATGTGTACATATCCACCTCGTGGTAGAAGCCGAGGTGACCCAGCCGAATAATCTTGCCTTTGACTTCGCCCTGACCGCCGGCGATCTTGATACCGTAGCGCTCGTCGAGATGCTTGCGGACGTCGTCGGCCCGCCCGTCTTTGAAGATCACGGCAGTGGTGGCGTTGGCCGGGGCGGTCGCAAACAGTTTCAAACGCAGCGCCTTGACGGCTGCGCGCACCGCGCGCGCATTCCGCGTGTGCCGTGCGATGACGTTGTCGAGCCCCTCCTCTTTCATCATGCGCAGTGCCTCGTTGAGGGCGATCACCAGATTGAGCGCGGGGGTCCACGGCGTGTCGCCTTTTTCGTGCGAGGCGAGCGCTCTTTTCAAATCAAAATAATAAACGGGATGCCCCGCACGCTCCATGCGCTCGATCGCGGCTTCGGAGACGGATATGAACGCGAGCCCTGGCGGCGTCATGAATCCCTTCTGCGAGCCGCCGATGACGACGTCGAGATTCCAGCCGTCAGTCTCGACTTGCTGGGCGCCAAGGCTGGTGATGCCGTCGACGACAATAAGCGCGCCGTTGCGGTGCGCGATCCTGGAGATGCCTTCGACATCCTGCAGCACACCGGTGGACGTCTCGCAGTGCGTGGTAAGCACGATGCTGATATCCGACTCCGCTTCGAACGCCGCCTTCACCCGCTCGAGCGGAATGGGCTCTCCCCATTTCCCTTCCAGCACCACGAGGTCGAGACCGTAGGCTTCCCCCACCTCACGCCAGCGCTCGCTGAACTTGCCCACCACAGTCACCAGTGCCTTTTCCCCCGGGCGGGTCAGGTTGACGACCGCCGCCTCCATGGCTCCGGAGCCCGAGGCGGTCAGCACCAGCACCGGATTCCGGGTGCGGTAGACGTATTGAAGGCTTTTGGTGGCTTCCTCGAGGATGGCGCGGAATTCAGGGGTGCGATGGTGAATCAGCGGGCGAGCCATGGTCTCGAGCACCTGGTGTGGCACCGCGGTCGGCCCCGGTGTAAACAACTTCCTGGATTTCATGTAGCTCCTTTGATAATTCGTTCGCCGCCGAAGGCCGGCGTAGCGGGAAGTATAAACCCGCCACCGCGCCAGTCAAAGCGAAAGCATCGCCTGTATCCACGCCCACACCGCCCCCTTGCCCTCGCCGGTCTCCGCCGAAAACGGCACCACCGCCGTCCGCTCATCGAGGTCCAGCGCGTGCAGGTGAGTGCTGATCCGCGAGTTGACCTGGCCCCTCTTGATCTTGTCGATCTTGTTGAACACCACGCACACCCGTTTGCCCGAATGCCGCAGTTCCGCGGATGTCTGCTGATCCCCGGCGCTCGGAGCGTGCCGCACGTCCAGCAAATGAATGACACCGATCAGCGCTGCGCGCTCGGCCAGGTAGCTCTCGATCAGCCTCGCCCAGCGGGCCCGCTCGCTCTTCGAAACCTGCGCGTAGCCGTATCCGGGAAGGTCCACGAAGCAGAAGCGGTCGTTGACGGGGTAGAAATTGGCGGTCCGCGTCTTGCCCGGGGTGTTCGACGTGCGGGCAATGTTGTGCCGTCCGACCATCGTATTGATCAGCGACGACTTGCCAACGTTCGACCGTCCGACCACTGCGAACTCAGATCCTACACCTTCCGGAAAAGGCTGGTCACAGGCGTAGGAACCCAGGTAGCTCACGTGCTTGATTTTCACCCGGTAACCTCCGCTCCCACTATAGGCCACATCCCGGGTAAACGGGAGCGATAAGTCGGGTCGGCCGGTGAGCGGGTACCGAGGGAATGCTAGTGCGCGGTGGAGGTGCTCTCCATGTACTCGAAGTATCCTGTCTGCTGCTCCACGCCACGCTTGACGGAACGCCGCGGGATGCGCGGCAGCGGCCGGGTAAGTGCGAGCTTGAGGACGTCACGAATGTCGGCGACCGCGTGAATCTTGAGCCCGTCGCGCACTTCCTTGGGGAGTTCCTTGATGTTCTGCGCCATCGCCTTGGGAATGATGATTTCTTTGACGCCGCTGCGAAGCGCTGCGACGCTCTTTTCGTTAAGGCCGCCGACCGCCAGCACCTCGCCCCTCAAGGTCATCTCACCGGTCATGGCGATGTTTTTCTTGACCGGGATGCCGAAAAAGTTCGAGATGAGCGCCGTGGCGATGGCCACGCCCGCACTGGGGCCGTCCTTTGGAATTGCGCCCTCTGGGACGTGGATGTGAACGTCCATTTCGTTGAAAAAGCTCTTCTTCAAGGGCAGAATGCGCGCGGTCTTCCTGGCGTAGCTGAGCGCTATCTGCGCGGACTCCCGCATGGAGTCTCCCAGCAATCCGGTTAAGGAGAGCTTGCCCGTACCCGGCATGAAGCCGACTTCGATGCGGAGAATGTCTCCGCCCGCGCTCGTCCACGCGAGCCCCGTGACCACACCCACCATCTCGTTGCGCGGCACTTCCTTTTCGGTGAAGTGCGCCACGCCCAAAAAACGCTCCAGGTTCTTGGGAGTAACGGTCACCTTGGGTCGCCTGCCCGTCGAGGCGCTCTCCACAGCAATCTTGCGCAATATCTTGGACAGCTCCCGTTCGAGGTTTCGCACCCCTGATTCTCTCGTGTAGAGCTGGATTATCTTGCGAATCGCGGGCTCACTTGCCTCGATCTGCCGTAACTCGAGTCCATGGCGCTCGAGCATCCGCGGCAGCAGGAACTTCTTCGCAATTTTGACCTTTTCCGTCTCCAGATAACCGGGCAGACGGATGAGCTCCATGCGGTCCTGCAGCGCCGGCGGAATGGTGTGAATCACGTTGGCAGTGGTAATAAACATCACTTCGCTCAAATCGAATTCCACTTCGAGGTAATGATCGCTGAACGTGTGGTTCTGCTCGGGGTCGAGAACTTCGAGCAGCGCGGCCGCCGGGTCTCCCCTGAAATCACTCGACATCTTGTCGACCTCGTCGAGCAACATGACGGGGTTCTTGCTCTTCGCCTTGATCAGTGACTGCATGATGCGGCCGGGCATCGAGCCGATGTAGGTCCGCCGATGTCCCCGGATCTCCGCCTCGTCCCGCACTCCTCCCAGCGAGAAATGCACGAACTCGCGCCCCAACGCCTCGGCGATGGATCTGCCAAGCGACGTCTTGCCCACGCCGGGGGGGCCGACGAAACAGAGAATCGGGCCTTTCATCGACCGCGACAGCTTGAGGATGGCCAGAAACTCAAGAACCCGTTCCTTGACCTTCTTGAGCCCGTAGTGGTCGGCGTCGAGCCGCTTTCTCACCTGCTTGATATCGAGGCGGTCATCGGTCCGCTTTTGCCAAGGCAGCGCGACCAGCGTGTCCAGATAGTTCCTGACAACCGCCGCTTCGGGAGACATACCTGGCATACGGCACAGCCTGTCGAACTCTTTCACCGCAACTTCATGCGCGTCTTCGGTCATCCCCGCCTTTTCGATCTCCTCTCGGAGATCGTCGTATTCGGAACCCTCGTCGGAAAAATCCCCCAACTCCTTGCGGATCGCCTTGAGCTGTTCGTGGAGATAGAACTCCTTCTGGTTCTTCTGAACCTGGCTCTTGACCTCGCCTTCGATCTTCTTTTCGATCTTGAGAATCTCGAGTTCTTCGGCGAGCAGTTTGCCCATGAGCGTGCAGCGCTCGTCGAGCGCGACCGCCTCGAGCATCTGCTGTTTCACCTCGATCCTGGCGATGACGTGGGCCGCCATGGAGTCGATCAGGCGGTCGTAGTCTTCGATTGGAACGACGGTCCGCAGCACCTCATCCGGTATGCGTTTGTTGAGCTGCACGTAGTCCGTGAACTGTGTCGTGACGCTGCGCACCATCGCCTGCATCTTGCGATTGGATACGTCCGCGGGCGGGTGCAGGATGCTCTTTGCCCTGAAGTGTTTTCGGGTGGCGGTGTATTTTTGGACTTCGCCGCGCGTGAGACCCTCGACGAGAATGCGCATGGTACCCTCCACCAGGCGCATCACCTGGAGGATTTTCACCACCGTCCCCATTTTGAACAGATCCTTGGGCGCCGGGTCGTCGACGCTGATCTCCTTCTGCGTGATGACCAGCATCACGCGATCGCGCTTCATCGCTTCGTCGAGCGAGGCCAGCGATCGCGGTCTGCCAACCAGCAGCGGCGTTATCATACCGGGGAAAATGACCACGTCACGCAGCGGCAGGACGGGGAGCGTCTCCGGAATCTCTATAATTTCGTCGTCTTTCTCGAACTCAGGCATGTTTCCACCCAGGACAAGTGCTTGGCAATATCAGTATCGGCAGAATTAAGGGGTAAATCGTAGCGGGGTCAAGGAAAAAATGCCGCTAGGCTTCCTTGGCTCTCCGATCCCGCTGGGCGATCATTTCCGGTTCCACATTCTTCAGGATCGTATCTGCGGTAATGAGAACTTTGCGAATATTCGGCTTCGACGGGATCTCGAACATGATCTGCAGCATGGTATCCTCGATCACCGAGCGCAGCCCCCTGGCCCCAATCTCGCGCTTCTTCGCCAGGCGGGCGATGGCGGCCAGCGCGTCCTCGGAGAAAACGAGCTCCACGTCTTCCATCTGGAACAGCTTCTGGTACTGCTTGACCAGGGCGTTCTTCGGCTTGACCAGGATCTCTACCAGGACGTCCTCTTCCAGGTCGTTCAGGATGCCCACGACGGGGATACGCCCAACCATCTCGGGAATCAACCCGAACTTCGTCAGATCATCGGGCGTTACCTGCGCGAGTGTTTGGGACCGGTCCAGCGCCTTGAGACTGCTCCTTTCCGCTCCGAAACCCAGTACCTTCTTGCCGATCCGCAGCTCGACGATCTTCTCCAGACCTTCGAAAGCACCGCCACAGATGAACAGGATGTTCTTGGTGTTGATCTCGATATAACTCTGCTGGGGGATCTTGCGTCCGCCCTGCGGGGGCACGTTGCAGATGGTGCCCTCGAGCATCTTCAACAGCGCCTGCTGCACACCCTCGCCCGATACATCGCGCGTGATGGAGGGACTGTCGCTCTTGCGGGCGATCTTGTCCAGCTCGTCGATGTAGACGATACCCTTCTCGGTCGCCGACACCGATGACCCCGCGTTCTGGTAGAGCTTGAGCAGAATATTCTCGACGTCCTCACCTACATAGCCGGCTTCGGTGAAGGTCGTCGCGTCCACGATGGCGAATGGCACGCGAAGAAACCGCGCCAGCGTCTGCGCCAGAAGCGTCTTGCCGGTACCCGTGGGCCCCAGCATCAAGATGTTGCTCTTGTCGATCTCTACGTCATCCGCCGTCCGCTCGTGCATGATCCGCTTGTAGTGGTTGTATACGGCCACCGACAGGATCACTTTGGCCTCGTTCTGGCCGATTACGTACAGATCGAGAAATTCTTTTATCTCTTTTGGCTTCGGAAAATCCTCGGCATCGAAAAGGCCCTGCCCCGAAATCTCGTCGTCAAGAATGTCCTTACAGAGTTTGATGCACTCGTTGCAGATATAGACTGAGGGTCCCGATATCAACTTGGTCACCTCATCCTGTCCTCTTCCGCAGAATGAGCACCTCAAAATTTGTGGCGTTCCGAGTTTCTTTTTCATAACGACTCCTGATCGATTTACGCGCTGCGGTCGCCACCACCAGAGTCAGGCCGATGCTTGAAAATCGTATCCACGATGCCGTATTCCTTCGCTTCGTCTGCCGACATGAAGAAGTCCCGGTCGGTGTCCTTCGCGATTTTCTTGACTGACTGCCCCGTGTGCTTTGCGAGAACCTCGTTTAGCTTGTCCCGCAGCGTGAGGATTTCCTTGGTGTAAATCTCGATAGTCGCAGCCTGTCCCTGCGAACCACCCGACGGCTGGTGAATCATTACCCGCGCGTGAGGCAGGACGGAACGCTTGCCCTTTGTTCCACAGGCCAACAACACAGCGGCCATGCTGGTCGCCTGCCCCATGCAGATCGTGGAGACGGCGGGGGCAATGTACTGCATCGTGTCGTAAATCGCCATTCCCGAGGAGGTCA
>JAZGDW010000161.1:0-2193 GCA_036478295.1 Candidatus Krumholzibacteriia bacterium | reverse complement strand
TAGGACTCACCAAGCTGCAACTGTATGACCTAGGTATGGCCGGGCTGCTCCACGATTTCGGCAAGAGCCGGATCCCGCTCGAGATTTTCACCAGCGAGATGCCGCTCACGGAGGAGCAGGAGGAAGTGGTGAGAACCCATCCGTGGCAGGGTGTGTTGGCCCTGTTCGGGCTTCGGGGACACGGCGAAATCCCGTACCGCGCCATGGTCGCCTCCTACGAACACCACCTGAAGACCGATCTCAGCGGCTTTCCGAAAACGATAGAACCGCGTCGATTGTCCGTGTTCTCGAAGATCGTTGCCGTTGCCAATGGCTACGACGCCCCTCCTGCACGTTCGTTCGCCAAAGGAGTTGCCGTTCGACCCGACGAGGTATTGCGGGAGATGCGGGAGAACCGGGACCTGGGGTATGATCCGATATTGGTCAAGGCGCTCATCAACCTCTTGGGAATCTATCCGGTGGGAACGTGTGTGATCCTGGATACCTACGAGATCGGTGTGGTGCACGGCGCCAACACCGACTTGTCGCAGCTGCATCGACCAATCGTACGTATCGTGATTACGGCAGACGGGGGCCGAACTGACGCCGGTCCACTCGTCGATCTCGCCTCTGTGGACGAAACGGGAAATTACCAGCGGTCGATCATAAAGGTGACCGACGGCATGGATTACGGCATCAACACGTCGGACTACTTCGCGTAACGGCACCTCCCGAAGGCCCGGACTTTGTGGCTGCCGCCTCGACCGATCTCGATCATGCCGGTTCCGGCAACTTCTTGTATATTAGAATTAATATTCTTATTATATAGAATAGAAGCTTTGATTCTAAATACATAAGGAACCTGGTCTTGACGCCACAAACCCTTACACAGCAATGGCTTAGGAAGCCGAAGCAGGCCAGGAGCCAGGAGACACTGGAACGCATCTTGAGTGTGGCAGAGGAGTTGATCTGCGCTGGGACATTCGACCGGGTCACCGTCGCCGGGATCGTGAAGCTGGCCGGAACATCCGTGGGGGCCTTTTACGCCCGTTTTTCGGACAAGGAGGCGCTGCGGCACGTGCTACAGGAGCGGTTTGTCTGGCGTGCAGAGGCCGCCGTGAACGAGGTCACGGAGTTGTCCCATTGGGTGGGTCGGCCGCTGGCCGAGGTCGTACACGGTGTCGTGGCGGGGCTGGCAGACCTGCTGCGACTGGAACGGGGCGGGTTTTTGAGTCTGGTGACTGGTTGGCGTCTGAGGGGCCAACCGGAAGCACGGGAGCGCTCGAGGCGGATGGACGAACTCGTGTGGGATAGAGTCGAGACATTGCTGCTGGAGCGCAGATACGAGATCGCTCACCCGAGGCCCGAGTTGGCGATCCGAGTCGGGTTGTCCATGGTGATTTGGACCCTGCGAGAGCATCTGGTGTTCGGTGCGCCGGGTCCGGGACCGGCAGGTGTTGTCGATGACGATCTCGTGGCAGAGCTTGGGGCGGCATACCTCGCCTACCTACAGGGGTAGCGAAGCGTATCTCGTGAGACGCCCAGCAAGACGTGCGGCTCTGCTCACATTGCCGCCAGTGCGGGCGAGAGCGTGCTTAGGTACCGCCCGTAGAATCGGGGCCAGGACCAGCGAAACATTCCCTGACAGCAAGAAATGGGGCAAATGCCCCATATGAAATTGGGTATTTCCCCCACTTTCGCCACGCTCACAAATGACGAAGATGGCGTAAGTGCCATTGGAACAATGAGTTACAAATCGCTCGCCACCTGGTACGCACCGTGCTTATGTTAAAAAATCTGAAGCTGGCTTCCACATTCGCC
Organism: Candidatus Krumholzibacteriia bacterium; assembly: GCA_036478295.1. Taxonomy (GTDB): domain Bacteria; phylum Krumholzibacteriota; class Krumholzibacteriia; order WVZY01; family WVZY01; genus JAZGDW01. The sequence continues at coordinate 393 of JAZGDW010000161.1, read as the reverse complement.
GCTGGTCGCTGTAGTCGATGCGGTGGCGGCACAGATGTCCCGGTATTTCTGGGGACAATAGGAGGAGGAACAAAGGTGCGACATTTGATGAAATACGCTGCGCTTGCCGCCGCGGCAGCATTTGCCGCTGCCTGCGCGGGCTTGGACAACCCCACGGCGCTAGAGGATCTCACACTGGATGTCGAATTCGAGATTGAAACGGTTCGTCTCGAGACGTATCAGGAAGTCGAGATCCACGTGCACGTGACCGACGGTGGGCAGCACGTTCAGATGCTGCAAAGCGCTCTCGAGATTGAGCATCACGAAAGCGGCGCGGCCCGCACGGTGGAAATGCATGCCGAAGGCGACGGGTACGCCGCGCATGTGATGTTCTTCGAGCCTGGAGAATACCAT
>JAZGDW010000160.1:0-26805 GCA_036478295.1 Candidatus Krumholzibacteriia bacterium | reverse complement strand
GCGGCCACTCCGTTCAATCGTTCAGCCGCAGCCTGTACACGATGAGCACGATGATGACAACGCTGATCGCCAGGGCGCCCCATTCCCCGCGCACGTCCGTCTCACCCTTGATGATGTCATGGATCGCGGCCCCGTCCGCCGCAAGCACGGCGAGCAATCCAATGACGAAGAAGATCTTCCTCAACCGGCGGCCTCTTCGAAGTGACAGGTGAAATGTCTCAGCAGCTTCGGCTGATACGTAATGCGGTAACCTCTGATCGCGCTCTTATTCTTCGACACGTGGCCCAGGACCTCGGCGATGTAATCGAAGTGGCTCTGCGTATACACCCGCCGCGGGATAGCCAGGCGCACGAGTTCGAGCGGGGCGGGTATCTCGTTCCCCTTTTCGTCAAAGCTGCCGAACATCACGCTTCCCAACTCGACGGAGCGGATTCCCCCCTCCATATAGAGCGAATTCACCAGACCGATACCCGGATATTGCAGTGGAGGTATGTGGGGCAGAAACGCCTTGACGTCCACGAATACCGCGTGCCCGCCGACGGGGTGAACGTACGGAATGTCGCGCTGGGACATTGCCTTCGCCAGGTAGGCGACAGTCGCGTGCCGGTACTCGTGATAGTCCTGCTCGAGCGCCTCCATGAGGCCCACGGATGCCGCTTCCAGGTCACGGCCGGCCATACCACCGTAGGTGGGAAAACCTTCGGTCAGAATCAGCGCGTTCTTGAAGTCCTCGGCCCAATCGTCATCGTTACAGATGAGAAAGCCACCGATGTTCACCAGCCCGTCTTTCTTCAAGCTCATGGTGGCGGCGTCCGCGTATGAGAAAGTCTCCTGCGCTATCTCGAGCAGCGTCTTGTCTCCGTATCCTTTCTCTCTCTGCTGAATCAAATACGCGTTCTCGGCGAAACGGCACGCGTCGATGACGAGCGGGATGTCATGTTTCTCGAGTACTTCTTTCACAGCTCGGATGTTCTCCATCGCGACCGGCTGCCCACCACCGGTGTTGTTCGTAACGGTCAGCATGCAAAAAGGGATCTTGCCGTTACCGTTCTCCGCAATGCAGCGCTCGAGTTTTTCGATGTCCATATTGCCCTTGAAAGGGGCTTCGAGCGTGTTGTCCAGCGCTTCTTCCGTCAACAGGTCGAGCGCTGTGGCGCCGGCGTGCTCCATGTTGGCACGCGTGGTGTCGAAGTGGCTATTGTTGGGAATCACGTCGCCCGGTTTCACGCGGGTCGACGCCAGGATGGCTTCGGAGGCTCTCCCTTGATGCGTGGGGAAAACGTGCTTGACGCGTGTAATTTTCTTGACGGTGGCTTCGAACCTTTTCCACGACCGGCTGCCCGCGTAGCTTTCATCTCCGCGCATGATCGCCGCCCACTGTTCCGTGGACATGGCACCCGTGCCGCTGTCGGTCAGGAGATCGATGCAGCAGTCCTCGGCGTCCAGCAAGAACACATTATTGTGCGCGATCTTCAGCGCGGCGGCGCGTTCCTCTCGCGTGGTGAGTCGAAAAGGCTCCGTTACCTTGATGCGAAACGGCTCTATGATGGTTCTCATACGTTATCCTCCTCCCCGGCGGTACCCGGCCCCGTTGCGGCGACTTCGAGATCCGGCTGCACCGATGCGCGGCGCCGGTTTCCATCCCCGCTCACCTGCCGCCGGCAGGCGGGACGGCGATTATAGCATAACCGAACGGCCGGGGTCCGAAGACATTTCGGAGACAGCTGTGGTATGATGGCGGCCTGCGACCGTACCGCATCAGAGCGGTGTAAACGTTTTCTTGCGAACAAATGAGGAACCTATAATGCAAACCCACATTCTAACTGAACGTGACGTCTACACATTGCTGCCCATGGAAGAATGTATGGACGTCGTATCGAAAGCACTCGAAATGGCGTCCAAAGGCCAGACGGTCAATCCGTTGCGCACCGCCCTGCGACTGCCGGAGAAGGACGGTCTGCTGGGCATGATGCCGGCCTATCTCGGCTCTCCGGAGAGCGTGGGCATCAAGGTGGTGACCGTGATGCCGGGCAACCACGGCACGGAGTTCGACGCGCACCAGGGGGCGGTGCTTCTCTTCGAGCCCGAGCACGGCTGCCTGCTGGCCGTCATCGACGCCAGCTCGATCACCGCCATACGCACCGCGGCGGCGAGCGGCGTGGCTACACGGCTGCTCGCGAGCCCCGGCGCGTCGCAGCTCGCCATCCTCGGCTCGGGTGTGCAGGCGAAAAGCCATCTCGAGGCGATGCGCCTGGCGCGTAACATCACGGAAGTGCGCGTGTGGAGCCGGACGCCGGCGAACGCGCAACGTTTCGCCGAGCGCGAGAGCGCACGGCACGGCATCGATATCCACGCCGCCGCGACGGCGCGCGAAGCGGTCACGGGTGCTGAAATCATCTGTACCTGCACGTCGTCGGACAAGCCCGTCCTGGCGGGCGAGTGGATCGCGGACGGCGCCCACGTAAACGCCGTCGGCGCGTGCCTGCCGAAGTCCCGCGAGCTGAATACGGTTGCAGTCGTGAAGTCGCGTCTTTTCGTCGACCGGCGCGAATCGGCGTTGAACGAGGCGGGCGACTTTCTCATCCCCAAGAAGGAAGGGGCGATCGATGACGGCCACATCGTGGGCGAGATTGGTGAGGTGCTTTTGGGCAATGTGCCATCGCGGCAGGCGCCGGATGAGATTACGCTTTTCGAATCGCTGGGCATCGCTTGCGAAGACCTCGCCACCGCGCATTATGTTTATAGAAAAGCCGTCGACTCGAACACGGGGGTCACGATCGATTTCGGAGGCATGTGGGAGTGAAGCCGGTCGAAGCTCCGACACTCGATGAAATCCGTGCCGCGCGCGAGCGCATTGCCGGCTCCGCCCTGCGAACTCCGCTCGTTCGTCTCAACGTCGATGCATCGGATTACGCGACCGGCGGAATCGGCGGCGATGACACCGGCCACGCGGCCAGCGGCGACGGTCCACACGCCGACACGCCCACCGAAGTTTACCTCAAACTCGAGAACCTGCAGCCGATAGGCTCCTTCAAGCTGCGAGGCGCCGGCAACGCGATGCAGCTTGCTGGTGCGGATAAGCTCGCAAGAGGCGTATACACGGCGAGTGCCGGCAACATGGCACAGGGGGTGGCGTGGAACGCGCGCCGCATGGGGGTGCCCTGCACTGTTGTCGTCCCCGAGCACGCACCGCAAACAAAGCTCGACGCCATCGAGCGCCTCGGCGGACGCATCGTAAAGGTCCCTTTCGACGAGTGGTGGAACGTGCTCATCGAGCACCGGTACCCCGGCGTGGACGGCATGTTCATCCACCCGGTGAGCGATCCCGGCGTCATCGCGGGTAACGGCACCATCGGTCTCGAGATCCTGGAAGACCTGCCCGACGTCGACGCGATCCTCATTCCCTACGGGGGAGGGGGTTTGAGCGGTGGCATCGCTACGGCGGTGCGCGCCTTGAAACCGGATACAAAAATTTTTGCGTGTGAGGTGGAGACGGCGGCGCCGCTCAAAGTCTCGCTCGAAGCGGGCGAGCCCCGCACCGTGCACTACACACCGAGTTTCGTCGACGGTATCGGCGGCAAGAGTGTGCTGGCGGAAATGTGGCCGCTTGTACGGAGCCTCATCGATGCTTCGCTGGTCGTGTCGCTCGCGGAAGTCGCCGCCGCGCTCAAGCTGCTTCTCGAGCGCAACCGGATCGTCGCGGAGGGTGCGGGCGCGACGCCGGTCGCAGCGGCGCTCGCCGGCCGGGCCGATTCAACCGGCACCCATGCGCTAAGCGCCCGAGCGGGAGCAAACAAGATCGTGTGCGTCGTGTCCGGGGGAAACATCGATATCGACAAACTCATGCAGGTCATCGCCGGCGTGTGACCAGCCCGCGGCGCGGCCGCACCCTACTCGAGCCGCTTGATGATGTGCCAGCCGTACCTGCTCGCGACCGAATCGTACGCCGCCATCCCTATCTCACCGACCGCCAGCGAGAAACTAACATCGCCGAACCCCTTGACCATTCCCGTGCGCTTGTAAACCCCTGGGGGGGGATCCCCCGGCTGGCCGTGGTTCGCCAACTTGTAGATCCCCGGCGGTTTATCGGCCGAGTACTCCTTGACCAACGCTTCGAAATCGTCCCCAGCCTTCACGCGTCGCAGCACCTCGCCGGCGAGTGTCCTCGCTTCTTCCTGAGTGCGGTTGACCGCCGGGCCCGGCACCGAACCGTCGAAAGCAATGAGGACGTGCTGGACGGTGACGAACTGCGGCTCCTGCTTGTCTGATGCGTCCTTCGCCGTCCCCGCCTCATCTTTCGACCCGCATCCGGCGAGAAATACAACGGCCAATGCACACGCCAGGGATGTGATTTTTCTGAACATTTCTCGACTCCTCGTCGTTTGCCACGGGGTGGACACGCTTGCCGTCCCGGTGCTTCGGCGTTTGTTGGTGACTCCGGGACCCGCGTTGCGATCAGCCCCCTGGCCCCGGCTACCCGTCGGCTTTCCGTGCCGACCGAAAAAAGCCCGCAAATGACACGGCCCAACCGAGTACAGCGCCGATGAACATGGTTGGGATACAATAAAAAGGAATAAAAAAGAACCCTATGACCGCAGTCGATGACATATGCCCGGGACCGTACATGGGATACCAGATTTTGACGTGCGCAAACACCATCAGGCCCAGAATACCGATGAGGCCACCGATTAACAAGGCATAAACCCGTCGTGGGGCCAGCCGGCCCGCGGCGACCCTCAAGAGGGCAATGAGCACCGCAAAGGGGATGAAGCCAATCACGGCAACAAGGAAAAGATTATCCCCGGAGGCGAACTGACGGCGTGCGATATCCCCGAGCGCGGTAAGCGGTGGGATACCCCCGACGAACACCGCCAGGCAAAAGATAACGAGCGAAGGTGTGACAAAAGCGACAACTACCGGGATTAGATAGAGGGATTTTTTCATCGGGTCCTTGTTATGTGATCTTCGTCATTCACGGTGAAACATCACCCATATCGGTCTGATCACACTTAGGATGGCCAGTCCGACGAACCACCATATATCGATCGTGAGGATCCCGGGGATCAGCTTGACCAGGATCAGGCCGAGGAATATCGCCCACAGCTGAACCAGCTTCACATCGAAGATGGTAAACCTTTTCACGCGTTCGTTGAAGAAGTTGATGAACAGCATTTCCGCCACCTCCTTCGGCTACCCTGTCTACACGGGCCACCGGCCCCTATTCGGCCCAATCGGGAGGAATCGCAGCGAGGCCAGGCCATCCGTCGCCGGTGTTAGCCCACTGGTGGATCTCGCCGGCCGCCGTATTCCCGCTCACCCGCCGAGGTCCTGACCCACCCCTTACACCGCGTACTCCCGCGCCCCCAGGAAGTGTAGCGACTCGTACGGCTCGTCTCCGACTACCCAGCTGTCGTGGCCGGGAGGTATCGAAAAAAGGTCCCCCGGCTGGAGTTCGAATTCCTCTCCGTCGTCCATCTGAACCTTTACCCGGCCCGAGACGACCATCCCGACATGCTCGATATTACAACTCGTCTGCCCGATCCCGGGCCCGACGTGCTCCGACCACTTCCAGCCTGGTTCGTAACTGGCTCGGCCGACCGTGATGCCCCCAATCTCCACCGTTTCGAATCGTCCTTTTTCGAAAACGCGGGTGTCGTCGGGTGAGTCGAAACGCTTTATCCCAATGTCGCTCATGAGGTCCTCCTTCGTTATTCCCCCTCATGCTACTCGCGGAGTCGGGTTCGGGAAAGCCCAAACCACCCCGCAGGCAACCGTAGGACAATTCAAGCATAGCACGGTCGGCAACGATTTCGAAAAAATGAATTCGGTGTCCAGTTTTCGGTGGAAGCGGCGCCTATGACCCGCTAACCTTTGGACATGCTGAACTTCCTGCCTTCAACGGACGAGATGTACCACGCGGTGGTGGAGCGGAACAGCGCCTACGACGGCGTCTTTTTCACCGCCGTCCGAACCACCGGTATCTTTTGCCGGCCCACGTGCCCCGCAAAGAAACCGCGACCGGAAAACGTCGAGTTCTACCCGTCGGTGCGCGACGCGCTCGCCGCCGGCTACCGGCCGTGCAAGCGCTGCCGGCCGCTGGTGCCCAACGGCGGGGCGCCCGAGTGGCTCCGGAGGCTGCTCGAGAAAGTGGATGATGACCCGTCGCTGCGCTGGAAGGACGCCGATCTCCGCGACATGTCCATCGACCCCATACGCGTGCGCCGCTGGTTTCTTGCCCACTACGGGATGACGTTTCACGCGTACCAGCGCGCCAGACGCCTCGGACTGGCGATGGGGCAGATCCGCCACGGCGCCGACCTGACACACACCGCGTACGATCACGGCTTCGAATCGCTCAGCGGTTTTCGGGATGCGTTCGGCAAGCTCTTTGGCGAAACGCCGGGCCGGAGCCGGGCGGCAACCTGTGTCATGGTGACCCGCGTGCTCACACCGCTCGGGCCCATGATCGCCGGGGCCACGGACGACGGACTTTGCCTGTTGGAATTTACCGACCGGCGCATGCTGGAAACCCAGATAAAACGCCTGAGAAAACTACTGGCTTGCGCAGTCGCGCCCGGAAGCAACCCGCACATCGCGCGGTTGCATGACGAGCTGACGCGGTATTTCGACGGTACGCTCGAGCAGTTCACCGTGCCGCTCGTCGTGCCGGGGACGGAGTTCCAACGCGCGGTCTGGGACAGCCTGCGGCGCGTGCCGTACGGTGAGACCAGCACCTACGCCGCGCTCGCCCGCGACATCGGCCGTCCCGGTGCACAGCGTGCCGTCGGCAAAGCGAACGGCGACAACCGGCTCGCCATCATCATTCCCTGCCACCGCATCGTCAGGAGCGACGGCCAGCTGTGGGGCTACGGCGGGGGGATCTGGCGCAAACGCTACCTGATCGATCACGAGCGCAAGCACGCTAGAAGCTGAGTTCCGCGCTTCTCTTCTCGACCGGCGGTTCCCACAACTCGAGGCGGTTCCCCTCCGGATCCATCACCCAGCCGAAGCGCCCGTACTCGGACTCTTCTATCTTGTCGTCGACCTCGGCGCCCTGGCTGCGAAGCTGTTCGAGTATCGCGTCTAGATCGGCGACGCGGTAGTTGATCATGAAAGATGACGCGCTCGGGTCGAAATAGCTCGTATCCATGGGAAACGGTGACCAGATCGTGTAGCCGCGGCGGTCCGTGTTCTCCTCCTCGCGCCATTTAAATGCGACGCTTCCGTCCGCATCCGGTTCGATGCCCAGGGACTCTCGGTACCACGAGGCGAGTTTTTTTGGGTCTTGTGCCTTGAAGAAAATCCCGCCGATGCCAGTGACTCGTTCCATCTTAACGCTCCCTTCTCCTGCAGGAATGGTCGATCGTTTCGCGTTCATTTCTCGAACTTGCGAATCAATTCCGTAATCTGGGCCAGATGATGGTCGTCGTGCTCCGCGACAAAGAACGCCAGATCCAGCACGCGCATCTCGGTCTTTAGTCTCGGGTGCAGGGCGACCCGCTCGACGTGTTTTTCGCTGAGGCCATCGAGGCGCCGCATCATCTCCAGGCGGGACGAACGGAACGCACCGAGCAGTTCGTCGATCGACGCCGCGTTGTGACTTGCCTCATGCGTCTTTTTGTTGGTCAGATCCGCCGGCCGCAGCGTCTCCAGACCCGCGTCAAAATCGTCGAGCCGCCCCGCCCACAACGGTTCGAGGTCGAGTAGATGGCCGACGTTTTCCTGTATGGACCAGCGGTCTTCGTCCCTTCGCGTGAGCATTTCTCCGGACAGAGACGCAACACGGCCCTCGAGGCGGGCGGGTGTTCCCCTCAGGCGTTCGACGATATTCGGGAACATCCACGTCTGCAGGTCAAATGGAAACTTACGGCTGAACCATTCTTTTCTCTGAACCATGAAAATTCCTTTCACGTCGAGCGTGTGCTCTCGCGGGCCATGGTTACTCTGGAATCAGCGGCATGGTGAACCGCAGTATGACAGGCGCGGCGCAGGCGAGAACAAACACGACCATCGAATTGACACGGTAATGCTTCGAGGCCGCGTCTATGACGAACACGCGGGCGTAAAGAAGAAGTATAACGACCAGGGCAATGATAAACAATTCGATAATGTTCGACAGACTCTGCGGCCCTATCCCGGCCATCACGAGCAGAAACCATATGGCAAGCGGGGCGGTCAGGAGCGCATAGTCCCACCCGAACCACCGGTTTCGCTTCCTCGCATAAAACCAAAGTGGTGAAACGACTACGGCGATCACGAGTATCAGGAGTGGCAGTAGAGCGAACATTGGGTTCGTAGGTGTGGAGCCTCGTCCGCCTGACAATCCGGGTCAGGGCATCTTGCCCTTGGACAGATACACCCTGACGTCATCGCTGGACATGACCCCGCGCGTAAAACATTCATAAGACCCGTACTGCAGAAGTTCGCGGGCGATCTTTTCCATCTGGGTCAGGCCGGCCTTTAGAAACCACGGCCCCAGGCTGAGGCGGTTGATACCCGCCGCTTCCAGTTCCCGCATGGGGGCCGTTCCTTCAGACGCATAGACGTTGATCGGCGCGCGTGTCTCGGCGCGGATGATTTTCAGTGTTTCGATGTCACCAACGGTGATGGGGTACACGCAGTCCGCGCCTGCCTCGAAATAAGAGTTCGCGCGCGAAATGGTCTCCGCCACTTTGTCCGCTTTAGAGCCGGAAACGCCCCCGAGAAAAGTGTCGATGCGCGCGTTTATCACGAGCGGAATGCCTTCTCGCACGGCCATCGCCCGCACCGCCCGGATGCGCGCGCACTGAAAATCGACCCGCTGCAGCGGGCCGCCCTCGACCGTGCTGTCTTCGATGTTGATTCCAACCGCTCCCGCCTTCAGCACCCGCCGGACGTTCCGGGCTACCGCATCGGGACTGTCGGCATAACCCCGCTCGATATCGGCAGTCAGGGGCACCTCGACGGAGGCGGCGATACGACTGATGACATCCAGCATCGCTTCGAAGCGGATCTGCTCGCCGTCATCGTATCCCAACGAAAACGCCACGGCCGCGCTCGCTGTCGCGACGGCAGGATAACCGAGACGCTCGAGAAGCCGCGCCCCCAGGGGATCCCAGATATTGGGCAGCACCAGGAGCGTGGGATCGTAGTGCAGCGCCAGTAGCCGTTTGGCTTTAGTGATCTGCTTCTTGGTATCCATGATGAGCAACAGTATAACCTTTTTTGATGGGGGGTTGTCGACTATTCAAAAGACACCCGGTTCTTCGAAATCCTGCCGGTCTTGAAGATCGAAAACGTACTCACCTCACTCGACAGCCGAAAGTCCAGATCCAGGTCATTCCGCATGATCGGCATGCGCTAGTTGATGAATGGTGTCCTGCATTTTGTGGTAGTGCGAGCCTTTCCAATAAATCCTGCCGCAGTCGTGGCATCGGTGGAATTCATTATAGTATAGCTTCGTTTTCTCCGGCAATTCATCGGCAATTGCTTCTTTCTCGACGTCAGCGATGACGCCGTTACACACCATGCAACGGTGAAACGGCTTCACTTGGGAGAAAAGATCGAAGCGCACGAGTACTTCCCGAACCTGTTCGCGCGGATCGTCGGCCCGTATGCAGTAGCCGTGGGTGACCGCGCCAGTTTTTAAAAGCCCCCGGTCGCGTGTGAGGATGATGCGCCGCTCGTCGAGCGCGGTCCGGATCAGTTGGGCGTCATCGAGATCCTCCCGGCAGAGAGAATCGAACCCGAGCATGCGAAGCAGGCGGGCGAGTTTGCCGAGGTGACCGGCCACGAGGAATGCGGGTTTGCGGAGCGGCACCGGGCGCAGGTGGATAACGGGTGAGATATCCATACTCTCGAACACCGGATAAACGGCCACGCGATCACCGGATTGCAAATGATAGTCGAACCCGACGGACGCATCGTTTACCAGGATAAGATCCACTTCCGGATGGGGGACGCCGATGGCTTCGACCGCGTCCTTGACGGAGGGATGGCCGCTGAACAGGTAGGTGAATTCCTTCTGCCTGCGGCCTGCGGGGATAAAGTCGTTTAGCTCGGCGTAGAAACGGAATCGCGCGACGTTATCGTGCATGGTTTAGAACGCCCCGGGCGCCGCGCTGCGGATCGCGGTGCAGGCTCAGAAGACCAGCAGGACTTACTTCTTCTCCGTCCGCGTGGTGGCCTCCGAAGCGTGATAAAGGGCCTTGATGTGGCCCCACGTCATCTCGTGGACACTCGTCACGAGGCCACACGGACATGTCGCGTTTGCATTGATATACCCGGGGGCGCCGAGGCCGAAGATGTTGGTAAATCCGCAATCGGTGACCAGTATCTGCCCCTCCGGCACGCTAGGATCGGGTAGCACGGGGTATTCGCAGCACGGGGTACCAATGCCCGTCCCGAAGTAAGCAATGCTCATGACGGTTATCGGCGATACGAGACACGCGCCGTATGCGAGACTGATTCCGGTTTGCGAATTGCCGACACTCAACGGGAAGGGTAGTACATCCGACAGATAAGTCGCTCCCGCCCAGCAACTGGGCATCGGTGCTGAAAACTGAACCGCCGTTGCCCCAGTCGTGTACTGATGGACGATGAACACGTTAACCAAGCCGGGGGTCTGATCTACTATGTTGCAGTCCGTACCGCTCGGATCCCCGTACAAGCCGAGGACGCCCGCGACACCTGTCGGAGCACGCGAGAAGCTCACGGCGATTAGTGCCGTGCCGCCGTTCGAATCCACAGTGACATTCCCGAGCTGCTGGTCGCCCGCCGGTACCGAGTCCGGATTTACGCGGACCGTAACCGAGGTAGCGCCGCTGCCGGATAGCGGCGGATCGATGTGGATCCAGCTCTGGTCGGCGCTCAGTGACCAGCTGAGCGTACCGACACCCCTGTTCTGGATGGCGAACGATCGCACCGTGGTCGATGACGTGAAGCTCAATTGAGAGGTGCTCACCCACAAAACGGGGACCGTTGCCACGGTCAACGTGACCGGCACCGTACCGCTGCCGCCGTTCGACGTGATCGACAGGTTGCCGTTGAACGTCCCGTCAGCGAGTCCCGCCCGATCCACCTCTACGGCCACCGGCGTGTCGTTCGTACCGGAGGCGGGGTCTACGGTCAACCACGGCTGATCGGGGGTGATGTTCCAGAACAGGTCGAGCGGGCCGTCGTTCAGGATAAAAAGTGCCAGGCTGTCCGTGCCCACCGGGAACGAGAGCGACAGGGGCGTGAATCCCAGAATGGGTGCCGGGTTTACCACGGTTATTGACACCGGCACCGTACCGCTACCGCCGTTCGACGTGATCGACAGGTTGCCGTTGAAAGTCCCGTCAGCGAGTCCCGTCCGGTCCACACGTACCATTACCTGGGTATCGTTGGTGCCGGCGGCGGGTTGTACACTCAGCCACGGTTGATCGCTCGCGATATCCCACAGGAGGTCCAGCAGACCGACGTTCATGATGTCCAATGGCAGGCTATCCACGCCCATCGGGAAAGACAGCGATGGGGGCGTGAAGGTCAGAACCGGTGCCGGCTCCAGAACGGTCATTGCCACCAGGATGTTCGCGTTGCCGCCGTTGGATGTCACCTTGATCGTATCCCCGTGCGCGCCCAGCGACAGTCCTGTCCGGTCCACCGTGGCGTTGATGGTCGTCGTTTCGGTGCCACTCGACGGCAGGACGACGAGCCACGGCTCGGCGTTCGTGATATTCCAGGTCAGTGTGGGGCCGCCGTTATTGAAGATGGTAAATTGGTCCAAAGTCGCCGTCGTTCCAAAGTCCAGACTGGAGGGGTTCACGAGCAGCGCCGGAGGGGGTGGGGCCATGGTTAGGGAGACGGGTACGTTGATCACGCCGCCGTTCGATACGACGTTCACGACACCTGTGTGCGTGCCTGGTGGAAGCCCCACGCGGTTGACCGTGACCGTGATCGAACCGTTGTCCACTCCCGATATCGGGCTAACCGAGATCCACGTCGTGGGGCTGCGGTACACCAACCATGACAGCGTGCTGCCCCCGATATTACTGACTTGAAGCGTCATGACGCTGTCGATCATCCCAAAATCCAGGCTCAGCGGCGTCACCGCCAGCACCGGCGGGGCGGGCAGGGTGCCGGAGCACTCGCAGGCGATGCTCGAGTTGATGTACGTCGTCCCGCCGTTCGCCGTCACCTGGTTGTTATCGCAATCCACCGCCTGGATCTCGAACTGTCCTGTCGCGGGCAGCACCTTGTACGGACAGTCCGCCGTCGTCGTACCCGACGCGGAGTAGTTTATCGACAGGACGTGTACCGTTCCCGTCAGGCATCCCCCGTAGCCGATGGCGACGTCGCTCTGCGAGTCGCCGATCGTCACCGGAAAGGGCCACGTGTCACTTATCCAGGTAGCACCCACCATGCAGGACGGCTTTGGCGCCGAGAACTGGACTGCGGTCGCCCCCGGCACGAACGTGTGAATCACGTAGACGGTGAGCAGCCCCGGTGCGGTATCACTCAGGCTACAGTCGCTACCGTTTTGATCGGAAAAAAGACAGACCGTACCGAGCTGTGCAGCTGCGAGCTGGGGAAGGAGAACAAGTATCAGGGCGCAAAGAAGAGTCTGCTTCATCACAAGCCCCCTTGTAAGTGAAGGCCGGAGGACCAGGCCACGGTAATTATAGCACAAAAGGTGATTTTTTTGTAGGGATTGGGGCTGCGCTTGGTGGAGCGAGCACCGCTCGCGGTCACGGCACTCATTCCAGTCGTCGGCCCGCCGGCTCGCGGTGCTTGTTCCAACAAGCCGGGTTCACTTCTTCTGTATCCTGGTGGTGGTTCCCGGACCGTAATAAATCGCCTTGATGTGGCCCCACGTGGTTTCTTCCACACTTAGAGCACCCCCGCACCAGCATGCGGTCGTCGCATTGACCATACCGGGGAAGCCGAAGCCAGGGAGGTCAATGAATAAGCAATCGACGGCAACAATCTGCCCGGACGGAGCGCTGGGATCGGGCAGCACGTCGTATTGGCAGCACGGGGTGCCAATGCCCGTCACGGCGTAATTGATCGTCAAGACGTGGATGGGCGGCGTGACACAGGCCCCGTATGCGATGGTTATGCCGGTCTGCGAGTTGCCGACCGTTACCGGAAAGATGTTCGTATCCGACAGGTAAGTCGCTCCCGCCCAGCAACTGGGTATCGGTGCGGAAAACTGCGACGCCGTTGCCCCGGGTGTGCTCTGATGGACAACGTACACAGAAAGCAAGCCGGGGCTTCGATCTATGAGGTTGCAGTTCGTCCCGCTCGGATCTCCGTACACGCCGATGATGCCAGCGGTACCCGTAGGCCACGAGAAGCTCACGGTGATCGATGCCGTGCCGCCGTTCGAATCCACTGTGATGGTTCCAGACTGTTGGCTGCCCAACGGTACCGAGTCCTGGTTCACGCGTACCGTAACGGTGTTATCACCACTGCCGGAGAGCGGCGGGTCGATGTGGATCCAGTTCCGATCGTCGCTCAGTGACCAGTTGAGCGTACCGACACCCCGGTTCTCGATGAGAAAGGCCCGTTGCGCAGTCGATTGGCCAAAACTCAAATGAGACTTGCTCACCCACAAGATGGGGACCGTTGTCACCGTCATCGACACCGGCACCGTGCCGCTGCCGCCGTTCGACGTGATCGACAGGTTGCCGTTGAAGGTGCCGTCACCGAGTCCCGTCCGGTCCACCTCCACGGCCACCGGCGTGTCGTTCGTGCCAGAGGCGGGGTCCACGGTCAACCAGGGCTGGTCGGGGGTGATGTTCCACAACAGGTCGAGCGTGCCGACGTTCAGGATGTCCAGTAGCAAGCTGTCCGTCCCTATCGGGAAAGACAGCGACGTGGGCGTGAAGTCCAGGATCGGCGCCGGCGTGGGAGGGGTTAGAACGGTCATCGCCACCAGGACGTTCGCGTTGCCGCCGTTGGATGTTACTTTGATCGTATCGCTATAGGTGCCAAGCGTCAGTCCCGCTCGGTCCACGGTGGCGTTGATAGTCGTCGTTTCGGTGCCACTGGACGGCAGGACGACGAGCCACGGCTCGGCGTTCGTGATATTCCAGGTCAGTGTGGGGCCGCCGTTATTAAAGATAGTAAACTGTCCTAAAGTTGACGTCGCTCCGAAATTCAGACCGGTGGGGCTCACGCCCAGTGTTGGAGGGGGTGGAGGAGGTGGGACAGTGGTCAGGGAAACGGGTACGTCGATCGCGCCGCCGTTTGACACCACGTTCACGACACCCGTGTGCGTGCCTGGTGGAAGGCCCACGCGGTTGACCGTAACGGTGATCGAACCGTTGTCCACTCCCGATATCGGGGCCACGGAGAGCCAGTTTGTTGGGTTGCGGTAAACCAGCCACGAGAGCGTGCTGCCCCCAACATTACTGACTTGAAGGGTCATGACGCTGTCGGTCGTCCCAAAATCCAGACTCAGCGGCATCACCGCCAGCACCGGTGGGGTGGGCAGGGTGCCGGAGCAGTCGCAGACGATGCTCGAGTTGATGTAAGTCGTTCCGCCGTCGGCCGTCACCTGGTTGTTATCGCAATCCACCGCCTGGATCTCGAACTGTCCTGTCGCGGGCAGCACCTTGTATGGACAGTCCGCCGTCGTCGTGCCCGACACGGCGTAGTTTATCGACAGGACGTGTACCGTTCCCGTCAGGCATCCCCCGTAGCCGATGGCAACATTGCTTTGCGAGTCGCCGATCGTCACCGGGAAGGGCCAGGTGTCATCTATCCAGGTCGCACCCGCCATGCAGGACGGCTTTGGCGCCGAGAACTGGACCGCGACCGCCCCCGCCACGAACGTGTGAATCGCGTAGACGGTGAGCAGCCCCGGTACGGTATCGCTGAGGCTACAATCGTTACCGTTTTGATCCGAAAAAAGACAGACCGTACCGAGCTGTGCGGCTGCGAACTGGGGAACGAGAAAGAGAATCAGGGCGCAAAGGAGAGTCCGCTTCATCACAAGCCCCCTGTGAGTGAAAGCCGGAGTATCAGGCCACCGTAATTATAGCACAAACGGCGATTTTTTGTAGGGCTTAGGGTAATCCCGGATGGAGCTGCGCTTGTGGTTCCGGCGACATGCTGCAAACCTCTGATTCATGATAAGAATCAGCTTCCGGTGAAGGCCATCAGCGGTACCGGCGACCGCAACCGGGTTTACTTGACCGTCAGGACACATTCGCCGGTTGCGTAATCTTCCCAGATAGTATACCAGTCGCTGCCTTCGGGCGAGTAGAACGCCATGTAGTACGAACCGAGGAGTTCGTAAAAACCGGGCTTCTCGAAAGAGAACCACTTGCCGAGATCCACATGGTCTTCGAAAGTCTCACCGGGTTTCAGGACACGTTTGACGGACAGTCCTCCAAAATGATAACTGGTGCCGATGTCGTCGACCTGCCTGCCCTTGTGTCTCGCAGAGAAGACGTACTGGTTGTCTCTCTCCGCCCGGTTCCTGCCACCCTTCATGAACGCAATTGTGTGGTCGCCGACGTTCGTGATACGCAGCGTGACCCGCACGTCTTCTCCTGTCTGGAATTCGTTCTTTACGGGCTCGAACGAAACTTCGAACTGGTGTCGCGGGTGTGTCCTGAACCTGGGCTCGATGCCGAAGTGCTCGGCAACCACCCTGGCCCGGTCTTGCCCGGAGATGTGGAAATAAACGGAAGAGCTCTTACCCTCCGTCTCCCCCGAGCCCGTTTGCCGGTAAATGACACCTCCTACGGCGAGCAGTTTGTAAGGAGTGGCATCGGGCTGCGGCTCAAACGGTGTGGTGAGTGTTAGATTGAATGACGTGTTCGCGTTGTTCTGCGAATAGAGTTCCGCTTTGTTTATCCGGATCTCGTGTTTGCCACCGAGACGGAGCTCTATCCCGTCCTGGGTCGTTATGAGCGGGGCGGAGGAATCGCTGGTCTGTGTGTAGAGCCCGTTCGGTACTTCGTCCCCGGCCGCTGCGGCGGGCGATGGGCGTTCAACCACTCCAGCCGCGAAACACAGCAACAAGCCAGAAAACAAGGTCATGCATTTTCGTGCAATCATAAGCGGAACCCTTCCCTTATGATACACGAATGGCGCTTTTTGGCTCCGGTATTTTTCGCCCGCGGCAGCGAGCGTTAAACCCTTGGAACAGCGCCGCTGGGCGGGATCCTCGCCGCAGTGATTGTGACAGCATACTGTCATCCACTTGACAGCATACTGTCATCCACTTGACAGCATACTGCCATCCACTTGACAGCATACTGTCATCCACTTGACAGCATACTGTCATCTACTTGACAGCATGCTGTCATTCTCTGAATCTCCAATTTTCCGGTAGACAGCCCCTACCGGTTGAGCCGGAACTTATAGGGGATCATCACGGTCGCGCGAACCGGGATGCTCCGTTGCCGTGCCGGTTTGAACGTGCACCGCTTCGCCGCTTCCATCGCCGCCTGTTCCATCGCCGGTGTGACGTCAGACGATAATATCGATGCGCTCTTGACCTTGCCATCGCGGCCCACAACGATCTTCACCCGCACCGTACCTTCGAGGCCAGCCTCCCGGGCCAGGGTGGGGTATTCCGGAATCGTGTAATTAATGAGGATGGGCATTTCGTCGTAGGCAAGGAACGCAACGGTGGCCGACGGCGGCTTGGGGTCGATGGCGATTTCTTTGAACCGGTCGGGCGATGGTTCGGCAATGTCTACCGGATCTTCCCCGGGGTCAACGCACGTAGCGAGATTATCCGGCACGACGACTTTGGGCGGCGGCTCCGGGAAAGTGAATTCAACGATCTCCTCGACAACGAACTCCTGTACAACCGGCAGCCGGTACGGCTTGGACGTGAACGGCGGCGCGAATGCAAAGAGCAGGAAGTGAAGCGCCACGGCGGCCACCAGCGCCCGCCGTAGATAGCCCGGGTGCCGCGCTTTGAACTCGGCATTTACCAACTGAGACAGAGCAACCATGTACAAACCTCCCTGTGAACTACCCCCGGCAACAGGGGCTGCATGGTGGGCGCATGTGCGGGCACTTTCGCAGAGTGAGCGGCCTCAAGCATCGCGCGAAAATGCCCGGCACACGGCCCACGGGGCTATTGGTTCTTTGTGAGCAACGAGCATATTTCCACGAGCTGGATGAATTCGGCCCGGTAGCCTTGCTCGTCCTTGCCCTTAGCCTCCTTGGCCACTGCCAGCACGTCCTCGAAACACGCTTTGCCCTTGTATGCGGAATCCCCAAGGAGCATACCGAATTCGGCGACGGCGGCGGAAAAACGAAAATCGTCGGAAGCCTTATCAAACCGGGTATCGCTTTCCATCACGGTCTTTGTGATGAGCCGGCTGGTGTCGCCCGCCGGTGGCTTGTAACGAAAGCTCACCGTCAGGATCTCCCGACTCGCGAACGCGTCGGGATCGATTCCCACATGGAAATACTTGAACTCGTCCAGGTAGGAAAGATCCCCGTCCGGTCCGACCGGAACGACTTCGTAGAGCGCGGTAACGGAGTGTCCGGCTCCCAGCTCGCCGGCGTCCTTCTTGTCGTTGTTGAAATCCTCCTTCTCGAGGACCCGGTTCTCATAACCGATGAGCCGGTAGCTTTTTACCTTCGCCGGATTGAATTCGATCTGGATCTTGACGTCCTTGGCTATCGTGAACAGCGTAGCGCCGATTTCCCTAATCAGCACTTTCTTGGCTTCGAGGATATTGTCGATGTAGGCGTAGTGGCCGTTGCCCTTATCGGCAATCTTCTCCAATTTGGAATCCTTGAGGTTGCCGGTGCCAAAGCCCATAATGGACAGGAATACACCGCTCTCCCGTTCTTTTTCGATCAGCTGCACCAGTTCGTGATCGCTCGAGACACCAACGTTGAAGTCACCATCGGTTGCCAGGATGACCCGGTTGTTACCCTTCTTCAGAAAATTCTTGCGGGCAACCGCATATGCGAGCCGGAGACCGGCGGCACCCGCCGTCGACCCTCTCGCTTGCAGGCGATCGACCGCGTCAAGAATCGTTCGTTTCTGGTCACCCCGCGTCGAAGGCAGACACAGACTCACCGTGCTGTTGTAGGCCACGAGCGCCACCCGGTCGTTCCGGCGTAATTCTCTGGTGAGAAGCCTTATGGCGCTTTTAACGAGGGGCAGCTTGTTCGCCGGCTTCATTGACCCAGAAACGTCGAGAAGAAACACGAGATTGCTCGGCGGCAGGTCCTCCAGCATGAGTCGCTTTCCCTGCAGACCGATGTGGACGAGCTTGTTAGTCACGTTCCACGGGCAATCGGACATCTCGGTGGTGATCGAGAACGGTTGTGACTCGTCCGGTTCCGGATAGTCGTATCTGAAATAGTTGATGAGTTCCTCGACGCGAACTGCATGCGCAGGGGGCAGCGTGTTCCCCCGGATAAAGCGCCTGAGATTGCTGTATGACGCGGCATCCACGTCGATCGAAAAGGTCGACATCGGTTTCTCAATGACGCTCAAAAATTTATTTGCATCGACCCGGGCGTAGGCCTCGTTATTGGGCACGAGATGCCGCTGCCGTTGTATCGCGCTCTCCGACCGCTGGATCGGCGTGGCCGGCCGCCGCCCTCGGCCGCTAATCCGCGTCGTGATCTCCCCCGAGCGGCCACCGCGGACGGACAGTCTGTCGCCCGCCTTGACCTCGGACCTGGTCACGGACGAGCGAACGCCGTTGGCTGAGACGTCGATTACTTTCCTCTCGCCGGTGACTTCGATGATCTGTGTTTCGGAGACAATCGTTTCCGTGAGACGACACCTCATCTCAACCGTTTCGTTGGCTCGGACGACGACGTTTCGTATCTCGAGTGTCTTGTAGCCCATCATCATCACCTTTACCGTGTATGTCCCGGGAAAAACGTCACGGATGGTAAAGCGACCATCCCGGAGGCTCATGGCTCCTTTATTTGCGCCAACGATGATGATGTTCGCAAATGCGAGCGACGTATCGGCCCTGAGAGCGAATATCCGGCCGGTGATCTGCCCGTAGCCACCCACCGCTTCTGAACGCAGCTCAGATGAAGCCGATGCGCAGGCGATGAGACCGAGTATGAGTAGAACGGTGGCAACCCTCTTAGCAAATGACATATTCGTCCCCCTTTGTGTCACTGACGTGTGAGGCGAAGCACATTCCGTATGGGGGAAAGCGCTTACGGAGTTTCCCTCGCCGTGGGAAGCGAGCTTGCTGATGGGGCTCCTGTTGTGCGGTTTGTCTGTGGGGTATTCTTGTGTGGGGCCATCTCTTGTGGGGTGCCTTGACGTGGGACTATGTGGGGTTCCCTGTGGGGCCTGTCGCTATTGTGGGGATTCGTGGTGCTGCGGCACCCTTGCCGTACGGATGTTTCGTGGGGTTTTCGTTGTGGATCGCTAATTGCAAGATGTGGCGGAGAAACGAAATTGTCAAGAGCCAGTTCGTTCTCGCACTCGGGTACTGCGGGCGCGGCGTCTCACACACCGTCGACGATGATCATTCTGGCGGTCGAGGCGGCCTGCCGCATCGCCTTGGGGTTCTTGTATTCGTCCGAGGCCCACCACTCCTTCGCGCGCTCCATGCTTTCGAATTCCAACACGATGACGCGTTTGGGATCCCAAGCGCCTTCGAGATTCTCGGCCTTTCCACCCCGCACGCGGAAGGTGCCTCCGTATGCGGCGATGGTTTCGGGGACGACCTTGATGTATTCCTGATACTTCTCCGGGTCGGTTATTTCGACCTCACCAATGATATATGCTGCCATTCGTTAGCTCCTAGAAATACAACGTGACCCGGACGCCGTCCGCGAGCCGGGAGTGTGGCTGCGCGGCCGGGCCGCAAAGTAACCGAAACTACAATTCTAGCACAAACGGTGCGCGTTCGTTTCGGTCGGTCGTCGCATTTATGAACACCGTCTCTCCCACCTCATATCGTCCCCTGGCCTCGTGAATATGCCCGAAGACATGCAGCCGGGGTTTCACCTCCGTGACGCGGGCGAGCAGTTCCTTGCAACCAACGTGGCGCCGATAATACGTACGGTCTCCAATGCCATGAGGCGGGCAATGGGTTATGAGCACGTCCGTGTCCGGCGGTATGAGCTGCCACTTGCGCCACAACGGCTGGCCGCGGGGCAGGTTGAAGGCCCAATTCAAGAACTGGGGCTGGTAGGGGCTGCCGTAGAATTTCACGCCTTCGATCTCGACGGACTCGTCCTGGAGGTAGCGGGCGTTGGTCAGAGTGTTGCGGGCGTCTTCGTTCTCGCGCTCGAAGCAGAAGTCATGATTGCCGGCGACAAATATCTTGTGCCGGTGGGGAAGCTCACCCAGAAAGTCGTTGAATTCGCGCAGCTCGTCGATGCTGCCGAACATCGAACCGAAGTCCCCTGCATGGATCAGCAGGTCGCCGTCGGGAACGGCGATGTCTCGGTGATTCCCGTGGGTATCGCTCAATACGACTAGCTGCATGCTTGCCGTTTTCTGTCCCGCGCTGTCCATGTTAGGGGCAACTGATCGAACCGCAATCGTGCCCGGGCGGCCCAAAATGGAACGCGAACCTCGCCAGATCCCCCAGGGTTACCGCTCATTTCAGAAACACCAATTTTTTGGTGAACGTTCGCGTGCCCGCTCTGAGTCGATAGAAGTATACACCGGAACTCACTGGAGCGCCGCGTGCGCCTTTCCCGTCCCACACCACTTCCCGCGCGCCCTTCGCCATGGTACCCTCTGCGAGCGTCACCACCAGTTTTCCCTGGATGTCATAGACGCTCAGATTGACCCGCATCGCCCGCGGCAGCTCGAATCCAATGCGGGTGGATGGATTGAATGGGTTGGGGTGGTTTTGCATGAGCGCAAGTCGCAGTGCCGGTGTCGTAATCGTCGTTTCAAACGACGTAATGGCGCTGCCGCCTTCGATAACGACCACACGGTACGTGTAGGTCACGCCACGCTCGGAGGCTTCGTCCACCATTGTGAAGTCGCCGCCCCGCCGGGCGATTTGCACATCGTGGAGGCGCGCGAACACACCACCCGGCCCTTCCCTCCGGTACACTTCAAAGTCGACATCGTCAACGAAATCGATCAGCCTCCAGGCCACGACTGCGTGCGTCCCGTCCCAGCGCGATTCGAAACTCCGCAGCACCGCCGGCACGAGCTCCGTTATCGTTACCGATTTGCTCATGCTCGGCATCCCGGCAAGAGCCGGGGCCGTTGCCGTCACTATGACGCCGCCCCGCGCCAGCGGCCGGAAGGCCACGCCACCCTCGGCCAACGTCGCCGGTGTCATACTGGATCCCACTGCGATTGTCACCATGACCGTGTCGTTCGTCCCGGCACTTGTCACCAGTGTTCCCACAGTCGGATCGGAACAAGTCACCCGCACCATCACCTCGGCGCCACCTGCTCGAACCGGCTGCGTACCCACGACACCGGGCACCAGGGGTACGCCGATCCACACTTCAAACGGATCATCGGGATCGAGCCTGTCTATGGTGTTCGCCAGTTCCGCGAGCTGTACACCCGGATCCGTCACCAGTGCACCGCTCGTGCCGTTACTGAACCCGGGGGCCGTTACCGTCACTGCCGCCGTTCCCGTCGTATCCTCCACCCCCTGAGCGACAAAGAACGTCGATTTCGATCGGTTCGGTACCACCAGGTCCACGAATGGGGTCCCCGGCGTGCTTCCGTCCGGTGCGATTAGACAAAGCGCGGGGTCACTACTCGCAACGCGAAGCGTCACTCCCCCGTGCAGCGCGGTGCTGAGACGGACGGTGATCAGTCCCGTCTGGAGACCCGAGCCCACGATCACAAACCCCAGCGCGATTTGGGGCTGCGTTACGGTCACCGTCCGGGTGCCCGCAGGCTCCGTCACGAAACCTGGAATCGCCACGGATATCACCGTCGCACCAACCGTGAGGGGCTCGAACGCCACACCACCGGTGATCACCGTGCCCGGTGTGCCGTTCGCTCCTACCGGGATTGTCAACATGATGGTGTCGCTTGCTTCCGACGCGGTGACGAGCGCCCCAACGGATGGATCCGAACTCACGAACGTTGCCGTCACTGGCTGGCCGCCCGGCCGGATCGCCTGCCGCAACGTCGTGCCGACCGGTCCGATCCGCGCCTCGAACGGATCGGGTGGCTCTAATGTTTCTCGTGATTCACCAAGCAGCGCGAGTTTCACTCCCGGCGCTACCACCTCCACCGAACCCGTGCCGCCGACAAATCCCGGCGCCGACACCCTCACCGTCACCGTTCCGGCCGTGTTCTCCACGCCATTGATGAAATAGGATAGCGTGCCCGTGTCGTCCGGCACGAAGACATCGACAAAGGGTGCTCCCGGTGTTGTCGCGTCCGGTGAGATCAAGCATACCAGGGAGTTGCGGCTCTCGATACGCACCGTCACGCCGCCGTGGCTCGACGCGCTCAAGCTGGCTGTCTGGCCGGCGGTTCGAAGACCTGCGCCGACGATGGTGGACGCCGGCAGGGAGATGGTGGGTTGCGCCGTCGCCTGTGGCACCGCAATGGGGATCAGAAGGAGAAGAACCGCCGCCGCTGCGGCGATGGATGGATAAAACGGGTTGAGGTTTCTCCGCACGAGCGCAAGTCGTAGCACCGCCGTCGTTAACAATCCAGGCATGGCCCCCCCCGCATCGAGAGGTAGATGGAAGACTCGTGGTTGGCCGAGTGGGACGGCAACCGGAAATCCGGTGCTGTGAGTTCGGAGAACTCAGATTGTGAAGTGTACCATTAAAAAGGGCGGGTTTCAAGCGTGTGCACACCGCGGCGCAGGAGCGGAGTCCCTACGTCAAAGGTAACCGCACGCCACGGTCAAGTTCCTCTCTTGCCGTGGGCGCGGTCGATCATTTTCTGGACCTGCGGTCCGGTGTTGGTTGCCATCACCAGAACACCCGGATGTTCGCGTTCGAACACGCGAAAGATCTCGTCCGCAAAGGCTTGCCCGATCGAATCGACATCCTGGAAATCAAAGACCACGGTATTGAATCGATCGACCCTGGCGAGCAGTCGTTTTGCCTGCGATCTGGAGATCAGCTTCTCGAGTCCGTGCCTCGCAAGATGAACGGGGACGACAGTCTTCGTGAATCCGTAGTCCTCATCCTCGGATGCGAAGCGGTCGAACACCTCCTGATCGGTCCGGTCGCTGTTATTGTTGAGGAACATAAGGACGGTCGTCCCGGACCTGGGCGCTTCGCGTTCCAGTATCCAGTCTTCGCGTTCGCCGAACCGGTGCGAAAAGAACACGTCACCGGAAAGGATCACGAAGTCGTCCAGCATTCTTGATGTGAAGAAAATGCCCTCGCCCGTGTGGTGATCGGGGTCGGTCGTGAGCTTTCCTTTCGACAACTCCAGGATCGCGTGACGCTCATCCTCGAGATGACACTCTTCCTTTATCTTTCGAAAAATGCCGACGCCGTCATCGTGCACGTAGATCTCCGTGAGGAGGGCATTCATCTTGACGGTGACCACGAGCTCGCCCCCAGCGGAGTGATCGACCGCGTTATTCACCATTTCGGTGAACGCGTAGTGCCAGATGTCGAGCACGTTCCGGGGCAAACCGCTGAGCGTCGGAGATACTTCCGCCCGCCACGCGTGGTCTTCTTCGAGACCGGACAGGGGCAAGGTGACAGTCTTCTCGCGCAGCGGCACCAGCGAGTGCCACCGCCCGCTCGTGCCGCCTGCGGCGTCGATCAGGCCTTCCATTACCAGGTCCTTAATGTAACGGTTGATGGCCTGTCTCGAGATACCGAATTTCTTGCTGGCAACGCGGACCACGTCCCGAGGGTGGTCCGGGATGTTCTCGATGATGAAGGCGCGAATCCTCCGCCCGCGCCCGCTGGGTCCGTGCATTTCCGCAGGTACCTCCTGTTCCAGGCTTGTCAATATAATAGACATAACTTGTCAATATATCAATGTTAACTTGTCAATAGCAGCATAACTTGTCAACAAGTGGGAATACCGCTATCTGCCGTGGTGTTATGTAACACATTATTACGTTATCAGTTATCTCGTATTCACTGTTGGTGTCGGGAGGCACGGCGGCGCTCGAGCCGATCATAAGTATATCTCCGCCTTGAGCGCTTCGATCGGATATCTATACTGCAGGGCACTCATCGGAGTACGGTTCAGCCTGTAATTCATCGAGAGGAGATCGCACGATTCCAATCCACCGCCGTCCTCGATGTATGCCGTGGCCAGAAAGGCCAGTTCGTTCATGGACCCAAGTACGCTACGGTTGTTCGTCTTGGCGTAGGCTACCGGCTCCGAATCAGCCGCGAGGCGCCGCGCCACAATGACGTCCAGACCCTCCCGGCTGAGATTCGTGAGCAAGTGTCGAACAAAGGTGTCACGGAAATTCTGAAACTCGGGTCTTCGAAGTCCGACCACGAGAAATGAATAAAGGGTCCCGCTATTCGTGAATAAGACACACTTCCGGCGCTCGATCCTCAGCAAGTGCGCGAACCAGCTTCCCAGGAAACCACCCTCGTCGGACTCAAAACGCTCGTCGGGTTCGACGCGGAGTTCGTGGAGCAGCTTCTTGGTACACCGAAACAGGAGCATTATTATGTCCCGACACCGGACACGAAGAGTAGGAACACACATTCCACATAAGCTGGTTATCTCCCCACCAATTCCTCCTCGAACAGATTGAAGATCCGCTTGTACTCATCCGTCCACGAAGACGCCCGCTTGAACGAGTGCGGTTCCACCGGGTAGAGAATGAGGTCCCAGTCGTCCTTGCCCAGCTCGATGAGCTTCTGCGACAACCGCAATACATCCGTCGCCAGCACGTTCGCATCCACGAGTCCGTGCAGCATGAGCAGCCCGCCCTCGAAGCCTTCCGCAAAATTTATCGGCGACGATTGCTCGAACGCCTCCGGATCGTCCTCCGGTGTACCGAGGATGCGAGACGTGTACCAATGGTTGTAATGCGCCCAGTCCGTGACGGAACGGATGGCCCCGCCGCAGGTAATCACGTCGGGATATTTGAAGAGCGCCATGATGGTGAGAAAGCCGCCGTACGAGCCGCCGTACACACCGACCTTGTCCTTGTCGACGCCTTCCTTCTTGACCACGTAACGTGCGGCGTCGATGACATCGTCGAGATCCCGTCCACCCATGTGCCGGTGAACGGCGACCCGGCTCTCGCGCCCATAGCCCGCGGAGCCGCGGAAGTCGACGTTCAACACGGTGTACCCGTTGAGGGCGAGGTAGTGGTTGAACATGTACTCTCTATAATAGTACGACCACCAGTCGGTAACGTTCTGAAGATACCCGGCCCCGTGAATAAAGATGACGCCGGCATGGTTGGCGCGCTTGCCGAACGTCTCCGGCCGGAAGATATGCGCACGGAACCTGCCCCCGTCGCTGGCATTGATGGTGATGGTCTCCGGCCGGATCCACGGAAAGCCACGAAAGAGCTTCGTGCTGGAGGTCGTCAAAGGCCCGGTGACACCCCCCGACGCCATGTCGTAGAGATACAGCTCGGGCGGGGCGTTGACCGTCGAACGCGTGTACGCGACCGTGGCCTCGTCTCCGGAGAGCTTCGGATCGTACTTGCCGATATCCTCGACCAGCACCTTCTTGCCCGTGCCGTCGGCGTTCATGGTCCACATGCGCTGCGAGCTTGGGTCACCCTCATTGGTAATGAGGTACCATAGTGACCCGTCGCGTGAGGGATGGGCTTCATAGACCTCCCACGGTCCGTCGGTGAGTTTGTTCGGCAGGCCCTCCTTGGTAACGGTGTAGAGATGCGCGTAGCCTTCCTCTTCCGAGATGAAATAAATCGCGCTCCCGCCGGGCAGCCAACCGCCGGTGGAAAAGAACGCAGGCCCCCCAACCCATGCCGCATCGGCATACTCGTCGAGTACCCGCGGCACCACCTGGCCGTCGGCACCGCGTACGTCCGCCTCGACCGCATAGAAGAACCGTTTTTTGTAATCGTTTGTAATTCCGCGCGCCAGCAGGATGTCTTCGACCGGTGACCACGACATGACATTCGCGATCATGTCGTCCTCCATCTTGACCGGCAGCAGCGAGTCCCCACGCAGGTCGATCAGCCGGATCTCGTTCGCTCCCCCCTTGTCACCGACCATGGGACGGGTCTCCTTGGTCTCTATATACCCGCTCTCGGTGACAAAATGAGGAACGAGCGGCTTGCGCGCGCCCTCGGGTTTCTTGGAGATTTCCACCGCGGCGTAATGGCCCGTCGGGGATACGCGCACATCATCGACGCTCCACCCTTTACCCAAATACACCGCCTGTGGCCGCTTCTTGCGGGGCTCCTTTTTCTCCTGTTGAAATTCCCAAAAAAGTTCTTTCTGCTGGTCGACCAGAAACTGTCTCTGCTTGGACAGCTCTTCATCGCCGGGCTCATCCTCCGTTATCAGATCGGTGCGCTGACGGATCGGCCCGCCGCTCCACGTCACCGAGAAGAGATTGTCCCCGCTCTGGTAGTACACGGTCTTGCCGTCGCCGGATATCTGGATATGCTGCTCGCGTGCGAGCGTCGCCGTGATGCGCCGCGTGCCGCCCGCCGCGACATCGACCAGGTAGACGTCGCCGGCACGGATTTCCGCCCGCCGGGTCCGGTCCTTGCTCCACGCGCCCTCGCTCGCCACCAGCGTGTCCGCCTCTTCGTCGGTGAGCTTTCGTAACTGGCCGCTGGCGACGGTGAGCGCGTACGTGCCCGCTTCCTCTTCGAGTGACATGTAGTGCTCGTAGGCCTTCTCGGGCTCGAGGGCGTTCAACGAGTCGAGCTTCTCGGGACTGTTCCAGTGAAAATAGACCTGCGCGCCATCCGCGGAGAAACGCACCTGTGACGGAGACGTCCCGGC
>JAZGDW010000016.1:0-22090 GCA_036478295.1 Candidatus Krumholzibacteriia bacterium | reverse complement strand
TCGCAGGCTGCGCGCGGCCGGGCGCCCGTTCGCTGCCACCCGCATCGAGCCGTGGGTAGCCGAGCGAAGCGGCGCGCGGGGCGGAACCCACTAGTCGCGCGCCGCCGCCGATCCGGGCTCATCCCTTTATTTTCTCGGCCACGTCGGCCTGCGCCAGCGCGGAGATGACGTCGTTCAAGTCTCCGCCCAGGATCTCGTTGAGGCGATGTGAAGTCAGATTGATGCGGTGGTCGGTTACGCGCTGCTGGGGAAAATTGTAGGTGCGGATCTTTGCACTCCGGTCGCCGGAACCGATCTGGATCTTTCGTTCCTGCGACAGCTTATCATCTTGTTCCTTCTGTGCCTTCTCGAGCAGCCGTGCGCGCAGCACCCTCATCGCCTTGTCCTTGTTCTTGAGTTGCGATTTCTCGTCCTGGCAGGTAACGACGAGCCCGCTCGGGACGTGCGTGATGCGGACCGCGCTGTCGGTCGTGTTGACACTCTGTCCCCCCGGCCCGCTCGAACGAAACACGTCGATCTTGAGGTCCTTGGCGTTGAGATCGACGTCCACCTCTTCGGCTTCGGGCAGAACCGCCACCGATACCGCCGAGGTGTGTATGCGGCCGCTCGACTCGGTCGCCGGGACACGCTGCACGCGGTGCACGCCACTTTCGTATTTCAGGATGCCAAAGATATCCTTGCCCTGTACCAGAAAAATCACTTCCTTGAATCCCCCGATGCCTGTGGGGTTGCTGGAGAGAACCTCCGTCTTCCACCCCTTGATCTCGGCGAATCGGGTGTACATCCGAAACAAGTCCGCGCAGAACAGGTTGGCCTCCTCACCACCGGTGCCCGCGCGGATCTCTATGATCGTATTCTTGGAATCGCTGGGGTCTTTGGGCACGAGCAGGATACGGAGTTCTTGCTCGAGCGCCTCGCTGCGCGGCTCCAGCTCCACCAACTCGCTGCGCGCGAGCTCGACCAGCTCCGGGTCGTCGCCCGCCGCCACGACCGCCCGGTCGTCCTCGATCGTCTCGTAGGTCTCCAGCAGCCGGCGGGCGACCGCCGCCGCGTTCTCCAAATCCGCCCGCTTCTTGGCGACCTCCTGGTACTTCTTCGGGTCGGCGAGGACCGTCTCGTCCGCAAGACGTTCAGTCAACTGCTCGAACTTCGAGAGAATCTTCTCCGATTGAGTTTTCATGGCACCGATCCGGTGTGGATGATGGGTTAGCCGGCGGGAATTTGCAGCTTAACGGCCTGGTGATCGAGACAGGCCTCGAGGGCGGCAATGGCCACCTCGAGCATGTCTTCCGTCGGCGGCTGGGTGGTAATCTTCTGCAAGGCCAGGCCCGGCCATATCGCCGGTTTCAGAATCTTACCGAAGCGCTTGCTCGCCGAGAGCTTGATGAACTCGAAAGAAATGCCCCCAATCAGCGGGATCATGCCGAATCGAAGCATCCGGTCCGCGAGCGCCTCGGGCTTTCCCAGGAAAACGAACACGATGATACTCACCATCATGACCACAATCAGAAAGCTCGTCCCGCACCGGGGATGAAGCCGCGGTTGCACGCGGGCGGTCTCCGTCGACAAGTCTCCCCCCGCTTCGAACGCGTATATCGTCATATGTTCCGCACCGTGATACTGAAATACACGGTTCATTTCCTTCCACCTCGAAATGGCGAATATATACAGAAGAAAGATACTCAGCCGGAAGAACCCGTCCACCAGGTTGTAAAGGACGCCGCCTTCCACACCTAGAAGATCCGTCAAGAGAAGCGGCAGCCAGAAAAACAGCAAGAAACCCATGCCAAGCGCCATCACGACCGACCCGGTCAGCGCGAGCCACGTGCCGAACTTCCCTTTGGTTTTCTGAGTTTGATCCTCTTCGGCGGCTTGTGTCGCCGAATAAGTCAGCGACTGCACGCCAATGTACAGTGTCTCGATCAGCGTAATCGCGCCGCGTATAACGGGGATGTTCAAAATGCGGACGCGCCGGATGAGGCTCTTGAACGGTATCTTCTGAATTACGATCCGTCCCTGCGGCGTGCGCACCGCCGTCGCATACTGCGTAGGCGAGCGCATCATTACGCCTTCAATTACCGCCTGGCCTCCGATACTGGTACGGATATCTGACATAGGAAAGACGGCCCTGGCGGGCGTCCCGGGTGGGAAGACTCTAGTCGGAGTCCTGATAGTTGTATTTCTTACGGAAGCGCTCCACCCGCCCGGTGGAATCGACCAGCTTCTGCTTCCCCGTAAAAAAGGGGTGGCAGGCCGAACAGATTTCCACGTGAATGTCCTCCACGGTCGAGCGTGTCTCGATAACATTCCCGCAAAGACAGGTGATTTTCGTCATCTCGTATTTCGGATGGATTTTCTTCTTCATCGGTTTCTCCATACCTCGCGCGACGGGCCGGTCCTTCGGGCGGGCGGGTTGCCGTTGTCACTTCGGAAAAAGTATAAGCCGTGACGCCGGGCAAAGCAAGCCCCAATCCGAAAGGTGGTTACGGACCTTGGGCGGACTAGGTGTTCATGGACTTGAGGAAAAGCGCATTCGTCTTCGTCTTGCTAAGCTTATCGAGCAGAAAATCCATCGCTTCGGGCAGCGGTTTTTCGTTGAGGAACTTCCTCAAGATCCAGATCTTGGGCAGGTCCTTCTTGTCGATCAGCAGTTCCTCTTTACGCGTTCCCGACTTAAAGATATCAACGGCCGGATAGGTGCGTTTGTCGGCCAGGCGCCGGTCGAGGACCAGCTCCATGTTGCCCGTTCCCTTGAATTCCTCGAAGATGACCTCGTCCATGCGACTGCCCGTTTCGATCAATGCGGTGGCAATAATGCTCAGGCTGCCGTTGCCCTCGATGTTGCGGGCTGCACCAAAGAACCGTTTTGGCTTCTGCAGGGCGTTCGAGTCAACACCTCCCGAAAGGATCTTGCCGCTGTGCGGCACCACTGAATTGTGCGCACGCGCCAAACGGGTGATACTATCCAGCAGGATAACAACGTCCTTGCCGTGTTCCACCAGGCGTTTAGCCTTCTCTATCACCATGTCGGCGACCTGGACATGGCGTTCGGCCGGTTCGTCGAACGTCGAACTGATGACCTCTCCTTTTACCGACCGTTGCATATCGGTCACTTCCTCGGGCCGCTCGTCGATCAGCAGCACAATCAAGTAGACTTCCTTCTGGTTGGTTGAAATCGCGTTGGCGATTTTCTGCAGAAGGATCGTCTTGCCTGTCCTGGGCGGCGCGACGATGAGTGCCCGCTGTCCCTTGCCGATGGGCACGAGAAGATTGATCAAGCGCGTGGCAATATCTTCAGGGTCGTGCTCGAGATCGAGCATCTCCTCCGGGTACAGAGGCGTCAGGTTGTCATAAAACGGTTTGGTCTTCGACACATCGGGATGCTCGAAATTGACCGCTTCGACACGGAGCAGAGCAAAATACCGCTCGGAGTCTTTGGGCGACCGGATCTGACCCGAGATTGTATCCCCGGTCCTGAGGTCGAACTTCTTGATTTGCGACGGCGACACGTAGATGTCGTCCGGTCCCGGCAGATAATTATAATCCGGCGATCTGAGAAAACCGTATCCCTCGGGCAGTACTTGCAGCACGCCTTCGGCGAAGATGAGCCCGTTTTGGTGTGTCTGGGCTTCGAGAATTTTGAATATCAGGTCTTGTTTACGCATCCCCCCTGGGCCCTCGATGCGCAGGGTGTTCGCGACTTCGAGAAGCTGGGGAACGTTCTTCTCCTTCAAGACCGCGATGTCCATGCCTTCGCTCTTGGTAGTAATGGGATTCCTCCTGGTTTGGGGTAACATAGTTTAGAAGGTTGAATGCTTGAGCGACGTTGTCGACGCGCCCGGTCGAAAGGCGGGCCACGTCCTTGTTTTACCTGTCTTATGCCTTCGGCCTGTTTGCACGAAATCTACAGCTAGAGGGCCTGAGTCAGAAGATCGTAAAAGCTCTATGGGTGCCTGCAATTCGGCCGTACCGGCCGATCAAGCTTTCACTGTTCAAAAAGAAGGTTCACCTGGGATGATGTCCCAAATATCTTGCAATTTCTATTCCAGAAACCGCCCGGAATCGGCAATCTTTGAAGGGTTGTCTACCGGGTGATCAACCGCCGCCCCGCACTCCTGGTCTAGTCAGACTGCTTGACGAGTTCCGCGTACCGGGCCATGCACTGGCGCCCTTTTTCCTGGTCTCCTAACTCCGTATAGCTTCGTGAGAGAAGCTTCCAGCCGTTCGGATCATCTGGTTTGAGATCGACGTAACGCTCGCCCCAGGTCACCGCCTCGGCCCAGTTCTCACCCACCACATAGGTGGCCACGATATTGTACGTAGTCGTGGGCTCGTTGGGCTCGAGGTTTAGCGCATTCTGGTAATAATCCACCGCCCTGGGCAGAAAATCCGGTACTTCCTTGCCCATCTGGAAATTGGCGACGCCGAGGTTGTAGTAGAGATTGAAATCCTCTGCCCCGATTTTTGACCTGGCCTGGGCCGACAGGTCGAGAAAGACCGCGGCACCCTTCCAGTCTTTTGTGTCCAGGCGGCTGTATCCCAGCTTCTCGATGACGCGGTAATTCGTCGGGTCCTCCTCAACCAGCCGGGCAAAACGCGACACCGCTTCTTCCGGCCTGCCCGATTTGGCGAGAACCTCTCCGGCAAGACTCAGGGCGTCGATATAGTGTTTGTCCGCCGGTGTCGCCAGATCGAGCACCCTGTCGAAATTCGCGATCGCGTTGTTGTAGTACTTGGGTTCGGATTCGCCCATCATTGAATAGACTTTCGCGAGTTGAAAAAACGCCTTGGCTTCACGCGGGTCGGCCTGCGTGGCCTTAATGAATTCCGCAACCGCGTCGGTCTTGTCCTCGTCTTTCATCACTTTCAACGCGCGGTTGTAGTGCTTTGCGTAGTTACTCTGGATGTTATTCTCGACGTTCTTCTTGCGGATCTGGTTGGGGTCCAGCTCGGCTGCCCTCATAAAATTCTCATATGCCAGGCCGGTGCTGTCGAGGTGGCTGTAGGATATGCCCAGCTGAAAATGCGCTTCGGCATCGGTGGGGTCCTTAGCAAGAGCCTCCGTGGCGGTCTGGATCGCAAGATCGTACCTGCCTACGGAGTTGTGAAGAATCGCGCTCGTCGTCTCCTTCGACTTGCAACCGGCGAAGAAGACGAGCATTATCGCATACCCGAACAACCCCAACTTCATTAGCTTCATCGCGTCGATCCTCCCCTATTACAATGATTGTGTAACGATAATTATACAGAATCCGTCGTGCACAGGAATACTCAAACCCCTCATCCGGCTGTCATCTTGGCTTCGACACGCGAAAACATTCTCGCGTACCGCCTTACTTTCCCGCAATTCCTTTGAAGATCGTCTGAATTAATTTCAACCTAAGGAAGGTGCCTCTTCTGGGGCCGGTGCGTCCCGAAATTCCAACTCGTTGGGGAAGCCTGTCATTTATATAATCACTCTCTCGGCGAGTGTCAAGGTATTTTAGGAATGCGGGGGGCCGCTGTCAACGGTTTTCACGGGTCGCGGCGCCCCTGCCCCTCGTGCAGAGAGCCCCCGTGGCCGGGGTCGCCGGCATGCCGGTCGCCGGAATAATCCATTGTCAACAAGAACGTTATCGCCGCCCGCACGATACCGCCAGCGAGCGTTCCGTGCGCACGCGAGGCGCAATGGAGGGATCGCCGGCTCGACGCTCAATAGAACGTCTCCGGATCGACGTCCCATCTCAGCTGTACCGTCCGGCCGCCGCGCACCCGCTCGCTGACCTTCCTGAAATCATCGAGGAGGATCGCCTTCTGCGAATTCGACAACCGTCCCTTGATCATCAGTTGCTCGCGAAACCGGTTCTTGACTTTTGCCACCAACGGCGGCGCGGGGCCGAGCACGTCCGCTTTTCCAGCCAGCCGTTTTCGAACCGTGGCGGCCCACAACCCGATCACGCGCCCAAGCACGGCCGGGCCGGGGGCGCTGCATGTCGCAAGGATAATCCTGGAAAACGGCGGGTATTTGAGTTGCCGGCGGACACGCAGTTCTTCGGCCATGAATGCATCGTAATCGTGGGATTGGAGATGCTTGAACACGTGATGCTCCGGCACGTAGGTTTGAATCACCACGACTCCACTCTTGCCGACGCGGCCTGCCCGGCCGGCGGCCTGGGTGAGTTGCCGGAAGGTACGCTCCGCCGACCGAAAATCCGGATAGTTCAGACTTTCCTCGGCGAAGAGCACGCCGACCAGGTTCACCTTCGGGAAATGGTGCCCCTTGGTCACCATCTGGGTGCCGATCAAGAAAGGGTAGTTGCCCGTACTGAACTCCTCCAATACGCGGCGGTGACCTTCCTTGCCCGCCGTCGTATCGGCGTCCATGCGCAGGATTCCCGCTCCCGGAAAAAACGCGCCCAGGTCCAGCTCGATGCGTTGGGTTCCCGCGCCGGCAAAATAAAGCCGGGCGCCGCCACATTCGGCACAGCGCGTGACCGCCCCTCTATTATAGCCGCAGAAATGACACCTCAGGCTGTTCGTCACCCGGTGGTAGGTCAGCGAGATATCGCAGTTTCTGCACCGCGCCACCCAACCGCAGGTGTTGCACTGAACAAACCGAGCGTGCCCGCGTTTGTTAAGAAAGAGGATGCTCTGGTATCCCTGGTTGACGTTGTCCTCGAGGCGCTCGAGGAGCTGCGATGAAAAAAACGTGCCCTCCAGGGATGCCACGCGCATATCCACCAGGGTTATCTCGGGCAGGGACGCGTCCCCGGCGCGCGTCGGTAGTGACAGGTATCTGTAACGCCCCTGCTTGGCCCGGTGAAACGATTCCAGGGAAGGCGTCGCCGAGCCCATGACGACGGTAAGGGCCTCGTTCTTGCCGCGCATGAGGGCAACGCTTCGCGCATGGTAGCGGGGCTTGTCTTCTTGTTTGTAAGAGTCGTCTTGCTCCTCGTCCACAATGATAAGTTTCAGATTGTTTACCGGGCTGAACACGGCGGAACGGGGACCGAGGACGATGTGGCACTCGCCGCTTTCGATTCGCCGCCAGACGGAAAATCGCTCCGGCCCGGTCAAGCGGCTGTGCAGAATCGCGATCTCTTCTCCAAAAAAGCGCCGGTATCGTTCCGTGGCCTGCGGAATCAGGCCGATTTCAGGCACGAGCACGATGCACCCTCCGCCGTCCGAAATCACTCGCCGCGCGGCCCTCAGGTAGAGTTCGGTCTTGCCGCTGCCCGTCACGCCGTGCAACAACACAGGGGCAAACTCACCGACCGACAGGCACCGGTTTATCCCGTCCAGTGCGCGGCTCTGATGCACGTTGAGATTCATCACCTCCTCTTCTATGAGCGCAAGCGGGGACACGCGAGTTCCGGCCTCGAGCTTGACCAGGCCTTTCGCTTGCAGGCTGTTTATTTGCACGGTCTCGAAACCCCCATCGCCGGTGACTGTCCCGACGGCCGCCCGTCCCCCCGACTGCGCGAGAAAGCTGACCAGCGCCAGTTGTTTGGGCGCCCTCTTCAATATTTCATCGTAGCTGCTTCCGTCCTTCGGCTTTATCAGGTGAAGTACCCCCCGCACCCGGTCCTTTCTCAGTGATTTTTTTAGCACCGGGGGCAACACGGCCTGGGCTGCTTCTCCAACGGAGCAGCCGTAGTACGACGCGATCCAGTGCGTGAGTTTCAAGAGCGGTTCGGGGAGATACGTCTGGTAAAGCCGGCGGATTGGTCTGATCTTCGCAACGTCGCTGGCGTCTGAAAACTCTACGACGACGCCGCTCATGATTCGTTTGCCGAACGGCACTTCCACCCGGCCACCGAGCAGAATTGTTTCGCGCAGTTCTTCTGGTATTTGATAGGTAAAGTAGGTCGCCACGGGCAGCGGCAGCGCCACCTTGGCGAACGTTCTAGATCGAGCGGAAGAATCTCGTGACGTCAGATGCATCCAGCCGAGTATAGGCCGCCCGATACAGTGACGCAAGGAGATCAGGGAGAGAGGGTCGTGGCGTGTAGGACGTCATTACTTTTTGACCCCGATGATCTCTTCGATGCGTTCGATCAGCCGGCTGGGGCTAAAGGGCTTTACGATATAGTCGATCGCGCCCACTTCGAAGCCAAGGCGCTTGTCGACATCCCGCCCCTTGGCTGTCAGAAGAACAACAGGAATGTCCTTGGTCTCCGGATCCTGTTTCAGCCGCCTGCACGTTTCGTACCCGTCCAGCACAGGCATCATGATGTCCAGCACGATCAGGTTGGGCTTTTCCTGTTTTGCTTTTTCGACGGCGAGTTCTCCGTTGCTTGCGGAAATAACCTCGAACCCTTCCGCGCCCAGGCTGAACTCCAGGATGTGAAGAATGTAAACCTCGTCGTCTACCACCAGTACTTTTCCTTTGTGCATCGTTACGCTCTCCCTAGGGATACTACTGCTAAGATCGATCCTCGACGGTCGCTTCTCCCGGAACTCCGGTTCCGTCCTGGGCGGCCTTACCCTCAAATTCTTCTATGACTTCAATACAGACGTCCACGATCTCCGGATCAAAGAGGTCTCCCGAACGATGTTTGATGACTTCCATCGCCTCGCTGAGCGAGTACTGTCTCTGGTAGGGTCGCCTCGACATCAGGCCACGTAGCGAATCCGTCACGCGAACAATTCGCGCTTCGATGGGGATGGCGTCGCCTTTCAACTGCCCGGGGTAGCCGGTACCATCGAAGTTCTCGTGATGGTACAGGACGACGTTTCTCACATCCGGGTCGTTCTCTAACACCGACAGCATCTGCGTGCCCAGGCTGGTATGGCGCTCTATGTCCTTGCGGTCTCTCGGCGACAACTCCATGGGCTTTTTGATGATATGATAACCGATCTTGGACAGGCCCAAATCGTACACATGCAGGGAGTAACGCAACCGGGCGACCTCTTCCGCGTCGAGCCCGAGCTTTTGCGCAATCCTCACGGCAATCTCCACCGTGAGGTCGTCGTCCTCCGAGTCTATGAACCTCTTGGCTTCGAGTATCGCCTTGAACGTTTCACGTACCTGCTCGTACCTTCCCGATACCTTGGTAAAATCTTTCAATCTTTCTATCGCAGTCGACACTCTCTCGACCAGCATCTCCAGCAGGCGACCGTCCGACTCTTCGAGTACCGGCTTGTGTATGGGGCTGGCAATATTGACAACCCCGACTACTTCGCCTCCGCTCATTATGGGAACGGACAAGAACGACTTTGAGCCGTACAGCAGTTCATTATTGCTTTGGGAGACACGCTCGTCGGTTTCGATATTGGTGACGAGGAGCGTCCGGGCTTCCTGGGCCACCCGTCCCGAGATACCCTCCCCGAACTTCACCTTGGCACCCTCTACAATCTCCTCGTCGAGACCCAGGGCGCACTCGATTCGGAGTTCTTTGGTCTTTTCGTCCACCAGCATGATGGACGCCTTACGTACCTGCATGAACTCGGCGATGTTCTCCACCAGAAGTTCGAGCAACCGTTCCACCTCGAAGCGACGAACGGCGCCGTGGATGCCGATGACGTGACTTCTGACCACCGCCTGCTTCTTCGGCAGCACGACCACGAATCTGGCTCCACGCCCGGGAATGTTTTCCACCCAGATCCTGCCCTCGTGCCACTCCGCGATGTTCTTACAGATTGCGAGCCCCAGCCCCGACCCGCCATGCTTTCGCGTAGTAGTGCTATCGACCTGGTGAAACTGCTCGAATATCTTTTCCAGCTCATCGTCAGGGATGCCGATACCCTCATCCTCCACCGCCAGGGTGACCGCCGCCGTCGCATCCTCAATGGTGAGCCACACGTTGCCCCTCTGCCTGGTGAATTTCGACGCGTTGTGCAGGAGGCTTACCAGCAATTGCTTGAGGAGGGTCCTGTCACCCTGCACCATAACGTTTTCGTCCGGGACCCTCCGGTGGAGTGTCAAACCCTTGCTCTCGTAATTCTTCTCCAGCTCCTTCGCGGCGACAGCGGAAAGATCCGTCAGATTACACGGTGTCCTTTCGAATCGCATTGCGCCCGATTCCATTTGCGAGAAATCGAGAATGTCCTCGATGAGCGCCATCAATCTCCTGCTCTCCTCATCGATGACGACGAGGAACTGCTTCAACAAGCCTCGGTCGACGTTTTCCACGTTTTGCAGCAGCGTGTCACAGTAGGCCTTGATCGATGTGAGCGGCGTGCGGAACTCGTGCGAGATCGTCGCGACAAAATTCGATTTCAGCTTGTTGAGACCCGACAGTTTGTCCGCGTAAAGGCGGAGCTTCTGGTTTTTCCGTTCCAGTTCCTTCAAGAATCTGGCGTTTCGTATCGTGGTTACCGCCAGGGAGGCAATGTTTTCCAGGTTTTCGATCACGTCGCCGACCTCGAGAGTGGGTGTGGTGGGGTTCTCGACGGACAGGTATCCGATTATCCCCTCTTCGTCACTCGCCAAAGGCACCAACAGCATGTCGATGTCATCCCATGTGTTTTCGACGAGTACCGTCTCGTTGCCCTCCAGCTCATCGCCGTACCATGGGTTATTGTGCTTGATGAAATAGCTGTTGCTGATTCGAAAGCGGGGCTCGATCATTTTGTTGTACTCTGCGAGGGGAATTCGGTAACTCGCGACTGTCTCCCGGATTTCGTCGCTCAAACCGACATGCGCTCTGGTTTCGAATGTCTGCGCCTTCTTGTTGAGCAGCCGCAGTGTCACCGTTTTGAAACCCAGGTTGTCTCTCACCAGTTCCACGATCATCTGCAGTAATTCTTCGAGGCGGTGCCGCTGCTGAATCAAGATGCCGATTTGCAGGATCTTTTCGAGACTTTCGACCTTGCGTACGTAGACCATCGTCTGCTGTTTCTGCTTCTTGATGAGGTTCGCGCTATCTTCATAAATATTGGAGGCGATCTCATTCAGTTTATCGAGCTCGCTCTTCGCGCGCTTCACGTCGACCTTGCTCTTGGCCGCAAGCGACTGGTAATAAGCGCCGAGGCGCACGTAATTAGAGACCAGCGTTATAAGGAGGACAAACAGTCCCACGATGTCCCCTACCCGTGCGGTCGCGATGGCCCAAGGACTCCAGGGTGCGTTCGTCAGCATTGCAACTTGAAAGAGGCCCCACGACATACTAATGAGAATGACACTGGCGAGGACGCTCCCCTTGAGTGCCCGGGGAACCCGGCTTATCCATACAAAAACGAAGGTGACCATCGGAATGGTCGCCGCAACGAGCGAGTAGTTCACGAGGTCCAGGGCAAAGGTAGCCATGGTAACGGAAGGCGATTTGAGCAGATACACAAAGCCGGCAAAGAGCCCGAAGTAGGTGGACTGCTTCAGTATGCGGACCGGCGTCCGCTCAGCCGCCAGGGCCGGGTTGTCCCGGTCCCCCGGCGGATTCCCGCTTTCGTACCATACAAGCCGGCGCAGGGTTCTGTTCAACACGTAGAAGCTTCCCAGGCAGAGCAAGGAAAACAACACATGATCCGACTGTCTGATGCCCGCGGGCGATAGGTACGAATCGAGTATCAAAACCCGGCTGGCTAGAAACGCGATCAGCGCGAAATAGAGGGGTGGGACCACGCCCTCGCCGGTCAGCACGCGACCCCTCCAAACCGCAAAGATCACGAACGCGCCCAGGATGGCCGTGGCGACGATGTAGGCCGTATCGGCGCCGCCGCTTGCCAAAAGGCTATTTGTGATCAAATCCATTGTCGACCCCTGTTAATAAGTGCTGGGGACCGCTGCCCGCAGCGCTTTCTTGAAATCCTTCGCCTTCTCTTCGGAAAGTGTCCCTTCATCCTTGAGCACTTCGATGAAGCATCGCACGACCTCGATATCGAACTGCTTGCCCGCGCAATCTACCAGTTCCTGCGTGGCGACTGTTGGTCTCTGTTTTTCACGGTACGGACGATCGTCCGTTATCGACTGGTACGCGTCTATTACTGCCAAGATGCGTGAGCCGATTGGAATTTCCTCCCCTTTTAGCCCGATCGGATAGCCCAAACCGTCCACACGCTCGTGATGATAGAGAATGATGTTGCTGACGAGTTCGACGAACTCCAGGGGTCGCATGAGTTCCGTACCAACCTGCGGGTGCGATCGGATCTGTTCCAGTTCTTCCGGCGTAAGGTTGAAAGTCTTGTTCAGTATTTCGTCGCTGATCCGGGTCATGCCGATATCGTGTACGCTCGCGACGTACTGGATAACCTTGGTATCCTTGGCGCTGAGGTTGAGCCTGCGTGAAACCTTGACGGCCATACCCACGATTTTCTCGATTCCCTGGGTCTGGATCTGCTTGGCGAGCATCTTCTTGAAAGCCTCGACGGTATCCGCGAGGTACAATTGGCTCTTGTCGGCGGTCCGCATGCGTTCCAACGCCTTCGCAATCCTTTCCCCGAACGACATGAGCAGATTCATGTCATCCTGGTCGAACGGCTTGCCGGACGTCTTGTTGTTTACATTGATGACCCCCACAACGACTTTTCCGACCCTCAGTGGAACGCTCAGAAGGGACATCGTTTCGTACTGCGGATTGTTGGGTGAGTTATAAAATTCGTTCTCCTCTATGTTGTCGATGAGCAGCGGCAGCCCCGTCTCAGCCACCTTGCCCGCTATTCCCTCTCCGAGCTTCACGCGGGCCTGGTCGACAATCCACTCATCCAACCCGTAGGACACCTTGATAAAGAGCTCCGTGCGGTTCTGATCGAGTAACATCAACGACACGATCTTGGCGCCCAGTAGTTCCGCAATCATACGCACGATGACCTTCAACATCTCGTGCAGTTCGGTCTGTGAACTCACACCCTCCGAGATGTATCCCAGCAACTCGTTTACGCAGTGTTCTTTGGGTATAGTAAAAATGAATCTGCTGCCAACGCGCTCCTTGCTCGTTACTGTAATAGTGCCGCCGTGCTGCTCTATGATATTCTTGACGATGGCCAGTCCCAGTCCAATGCCGTCATACTGACGCGACTCCTCCGATTTGACGCGGAAGTACTTATCGAAGATATTTTCCACCTGCGCCCGGGGAATCCCGATGCCCTGGTCTTCGATGGATATAATCACGTCAACGGCATCCTCCCGCGCTGTGATGGTTACCGTTGTCCCCTCCGGCGAATACTTGACAGCGTTGGTAATCAGGTTAATGAAGACCTGCGTCATGAGATCTTTGTCCGCGTCGACCTTTGGCAGGTTTCCCGGCAGGTCAGTTTTGAGTGTGATGTTCTTGTCGGACAGCTTCGGCTGTATCATCGAGGTCACTTGCTTTATCGTATCCTCTATCTGGAAAGCTTCCCGCTTCGGCGCCCTCTGTCCGAACTCGATGTTGGACACGTCCAGAATGTCGTTGACGATGCGAATGAGCCGGTCAGTTTCTTTGGACACGATCTCAACAAAGTCCTTTTTCTCGGTGAAAGATGGATCGTCAATGTGGTTGCGTAACGTTTCCATGTAGGCTTTGATCGAGGTCAGGGGCGTCCGTAGTTCGTGGGACGCATGAGATACGTATTCTGATTTGAGAACGTTCGTTCTTTCGAGGGTTTCCACTTTCTGTTCGTACATGTGGAGTTTTCGCTGGATTGACTCGTATAGCTTGCTCTTGGCAATCGCGATAGCCAGTTGATCGCTCATGACTGCCAGCAGGCGCAGGTGGTTATCCTCGAACCTCTTAGTGACAAAATCGCCGACGTAGATGACCCCAATCACCTGGTGCCCCGTGCTCAACGGCAGCCCGATCAGTGACCGGATTTTCGTTGCCATCAGGAACTCCCCGGCGCTGGCCCGCTTGTCAGCCAGGACGTCCTCGACGACGACCGGTTGATTGTTCTTCCACAACCATTCGGTGACCCCGCCTTTTCGCATCTTCGAGCCCAGATTGGAGTGAAACGTTTCCGGTATGCCGACGATGGCCGAGTGTGTGATCTCCTGCTGCTGGTTGAACAGGATGATGGCCGCCCACGGTTGTGCCAGGAGAATAGTGGCCTCCTTTGCCACCATCTTGAGCAGCGTTTCCACGGTCATTACTGTGTTGATCCCCAGGCTGATGTCGTACAGCTTCGCCAGTTCGCTGATCTTGTCTTGTGTCTGTTGATCCTGTTCGTGCAGCGTCGAGATGGAGCTATGGAAATGATTCTGAAATGCGTGGGACAGGAATACGATCAATCCGAGAAATCCTGCGAGGACGAGCAACGACGCCATGTAGTAGTCGGGATCCAGGTACACTTTATTTTCGAAAGCGTAGCAGCTATGGTGCGCTACCATTCCCGTCAGCTCGAGATATCCCAGCACACCCACGGCGGCCACGGTACCGGCAAGAAACACGCCCAACGTCACCCTGAGAGAAAAGATGTGACTGGCGAAAAAGAGGGGTATTACCAGCAGGAACAGGAAAGGACTCTCGATCGAACCGGTGAGATATATGATGCCGAAGACGACGAAGAAGTCCAGCACCCCCGAATACCAGCGCATCGCCAAGTCAATCCGGTCACCGCGCCATCCAAGCCTCCGGCCTGTGAAACTCCACATTATGCTGGTGACGAACTGGAGAAAGGTCGCGCAAACAAAAAGCAGGAGGAAAGCGCCCAACTCGTACACGAACCCGGCGATCCGGCCTGTCGCAAAGACGATTATGAAAAAGGAGAACAACTCCACCATTCTCAGATGGAGCAACTCCGACATCGTCCCGGCACCGCCGTGCGTGTCTTCGACAAATCTTCCGGCGTGTTTGATCATGACTTGTGCTCGAGTTTCGGATTTTCCGTGAGTTCCGGCAGGGTCACGTACACTGTGGTTCCTTCACCTTTCTTGCTCCGGATATGTATCTGGCCACCATTCAGTTCGACCAGGCTTCGCACCAGCGTCAATCCAAGCCCCGTTCCTTCGATGTCATCGTCATGCAGCCTCACAAACGGCCAGAATATTTTCTTGATGAAGGACTTGGGGATTCCCTCACCCTGATCGACAACTTTGAGCTTCAGCAGGTGTTCTCCACCGACCCCGCGCTTTTCGCGGTCCCTCTGGATTTCGATGTGCACGGGCTTGTCTGCCGTCGAGTAACTAAGGGCATTCTCGAGAAGGTTGGTCAGGATTACTTTGAACGCGTCTGGGTTCAGGTTGAACTTCTGCACATCCGGTGAAATCCGTGTTTTTACGCGGGCTTTTGCGTTCAAATGTTCGGGGATATGGTTCAGGGTCTCATCGACGAATCTCCGGATCGAAACCTCGCCGCTCTGGACCGTCCCCGGCCGCACGTCAACCTCCAGTAGTTCTATGAAGAACAAGTTCAACTCGTTCAACAGCTGGCAGGCGTTACGTGCTTTGGTAACGTATGCGACGATGTCGCGGTGCTCGTCTTCATCCAGCTCTTCCACCGCGAGTTCCAGAAATCCCGTGATTGCGGTCGTCGGTTTCTTGATCTCGTGACCCATGAGCAGCCGCGTGGACAGAATGATCTTTTCGAGTTTTTCCACGCGCCGACTCAGCGCATCCGCCTCGGCCCTTGCTTCGTTCAGAAGACTCTTGAGCGCCTGCTCTTTTTCCAATCCAACGTCTATTTCCATCTTGTCACTCCGTTATCCACTGCAATTGGATCAGGTTTCGTCAACACTTTGAGGACTCGGCATGGCGTCCATCCGCCTCTCTTTGATGACGACACTCCCCTTCATATTCTTGCCGTACTTCTTGAGGCCACTGGCGATATCATTGATCTCCGCGAAGTGCTTGATCCTGTTGTCCGTGCTGACGACCAGGGCGACCGTGATGGACATGAGCGATATCCTGGCAATCTCGCCCTGCCGGTTGCGCACTTCGAAATAGCCCCTCTTAACGTCTTCCTCGCTCAGCAAGAAGAGAGCCCCCTTGTCGTATTCATCGATGATGTGCTTGGCCAGGAACTCCGCCCGGGTTGGATCCGTCACCATCACGAAATCGTCACCACCGATGTGGCCGATGAAATCGTCTTTGGTACCGAGTTTCTCGATTGTCTTTGTGAGAATGCCCGCGAGGAAACTGATTATTTCGTCTCCCTTTTGGTAGCCGTAGTAATCGTTGAGACCCTTGAAATTGTCGATGTCGATGTAGAGGAACGCGAAGGGAAGGCTACGGTTGATACGGATTTTGAGTTCACGTTCGATCGCCGTGTTGCCGGGCAGCCCGGTCAGCGGGTTGGCCTCTTTTTGCGCGATGTTCCACTCGAGAACGTTCTTCACTCGCAGGAGCAGCTCGTCGTTCGAGTAGGGCTTGATCAAGTAATCGTTGGCGCCCTGCGTCAACCCCTTGACACGCTCGTCCAGGCCTCCTTTGGCGGACAACATGATGATGGGAATCTGGTTCATCTTGAAGTCTTCTCGCATTCTGCGACATACCTCATAGCCGTCCAGCACCGGCATCATGATGTCGAGGATGACGAGATTGGGGGCGATTTCGGGAATGCGGTCGAGGGCCACCTTACCGTTGTTCGCGGTGAAGACCTGATAGCCCGCTTTCTCCAGTGTGAACT
Source organism: Candidatus Krumholzibacteriia bacterium (assembly GCA_036478295.1). Taxonomy (GTDB): domain Bacteria; phylum Krumholzibacteriota; class Krumholzibacteriia; order WVZY01; family WVZY01; genus JAZGDW01. The sequence goes on along the minus strand of JAZGDW010000016.1, from coordinate 5,633 downwards.
TGAGAATCTGGACGATGTGCGGCTCGTCGTCGACGACGAGAATTCTGTACGGCGTCACATCCTGGGTTAACATGCGCTGTTCCACCTTTAGCGATTTCTGTTATTTACATCGAATTTGGCAATAAATATGCCAAGGGGCGGGGGCCTGAACCGGGAACTGGAATATTTATGAACTCATTTAGTAACAGGATATTACGGTCATGGGAGCAATCCTGAAATCGGCCGCTTGAGGGCCGCTGCAAGTATGCATTATGCGCCGAGAACAAGAGCTCGAGCGGGGTGTCCTTGCATCACTCTGGTTTGTGGAACCCGTTACGCATCGGCGCCCGCAGCCCGTCGACGGTTGCACGGCGGTCGGTGATGTGGATGCACGTATGGAAACAAAGAGGAAGGTCGGGGAACGACTACGCCCAGGAAGAAACCGGTCCCCGGGCGAACACGTCGAGATGCAGCGTGTCGTCGTGCCCGCGGTCCAGGTACCCAGCGGCGGTGCAGGCAACCATGGCTCCGTTGTCGGTACAATACTGGAGCAACGGGGCGTGATAATGAAGTCCCTTGCCAGCACAGGATCCGGCAAGTTCTTCCCGAAGCAGTTGATTTGCCGCCACGCCGCCGGCGAGGTAAATGTGGTCTACCTTGTGGCGAGATGCACACATCATGGTTTTTTCTATAAGAACATCAACGATGGCGCGCTGGGCCGACGCGCCGATGTCCGACACGGCCTTCGGCTGCAAACGACCCTGGCGTTCGACGTGAAGCATGACCGCCGTCTTGAGCCCGGAGAAACTGAATTCCAGATTATCTTTTTTCATCATCGCTCGCGGAAACTGGATGGCGTCGCCGTCGCCTTGTTTTGCGGCGTTTTCGATGGCGGGTCCGCCCGGGAAACCCAGCCCGAGCAGCTTGGCGATCTTGTCGAAGGACTCTCCCGCGGCGTCATCCCGCGTGTTGCCTACCAGGTCGTAACGCCCGGGCAACGGAATGTGGTACAGGCACGTATGCCCGCCGGACACGACGAGCACTACCGCGGGCGTTTGCAGCGTTTCGCCTTCGAGCTCGTTCGCGTGAATGTGGGCCTCTATGTGGTGAACGCCCACCAGCGGAAGCTTGAGCGCGTAGGCCAGCGCTTTGGCGAAACTGACACCGACCAACAGTGAGCCGATGAGGCCGGGACCGTTGCTGACCCCAATCCCGTCGAGATCTTCCGCCTTCATCCCCGATTCGGCCAGCAGCGCCCGGTACACGGGCAGCAGATTCTTGATATGGGCGCGCGACGCTAACTCGGGTACCACGCCACCGTACTTGTCGTGGATAAGTTGGTTGGCCGTGAGATTGGCGATGACGCCCCGCTCCGTGGAGAACAGCGCCAGGGAAGTGTCGTCACAGGAGGTTTCTATCCCCAGAACGTTCAAACTACAGTGCACTGTCACCGCTCTCGCCGGTACGAATGCGGATCGCATCCTCAATGGGAAGGACGAAGATTTTTCCGTCCCCGACCTGGCCGGTATGGGCGACTTTCTGAATGACCTCGATAACCCGATCGACCATCTCGTCGGCAACGACGATCTCGAGCTTGCTCTTCGGAAGAAAATCAACCTGGTACTCGCTGCCGCGGTACAGCTCGGTATGCCCCTTCTGCCTGCCAAAGCCGCGTATCTCGGACACGCTCATCCCCCGCACCCCGATCTCCATCAACGCCGCTTTGACGTCGTCCAGCTTGAACGGTTTGATATATGCTTCGACTTTCTTCATTCTGCCCGAACCTGTTTCGCAGAGCGCCCGCCCGCTCTTGTCACCAGTCTAAACCAGCGTGACACGGCTGGCAAGAAGAATGCTGATAAGCTACTATTGCCGGTATGGGTCGCAAGCCGAAATCCATCCAGCTCGAACTTCAGAAACTTGTTACTGACATCGTGCATGACCCCGCTACGAGCAACACGGGGGCACGATTGGCGGCAATGGAGTTCCCGGCCGATCCCGAACTCGTCGATGCCCTGCACGGAATGTCGGCGAGATTCGGTTATGCTTCTCCCGCCCCACTCGCCAGCGTCATCAAGGAACTCCTCGAATCACCTTCCCCCACCGGTGCGATGATAAACTTCCTGCGCTTCCTGGATATCTCCGGAACCTCGAGCGCTTTTCTGAACACCGCGGCCGGTGGCAAGCCAATGCGCGAAATCCTGGCGACGATCTTCGGCTCCAGCCAGTACATGGCGGACATCATCATCCGTAACCCAGGGTACCTCTATTGGCTGATCGAGAAGCATACCTGGGACAGACAGGAATCCACCGCCACCTACCTGTCGGAACTCGAGACGGACGCAGCCAGGCTCCATTCGCTCCACGCCCGGCTCGACGCCACCCGGAGATGCCACAGAAGAATGCTCTTGAAAATAGGGGTAAAGGATCTCCTGGGACTGCAGACGGTTGAGGAAACCACCGCATGCCTCAGCAGCCTGGCCGCTGCCGTTGTGCACTGTGTGCTCGAAATGGTGTGGAGTGAGATGGCGACACCGGCGGCTCCCCCGCCGCTTTCCGGTCTGGCCGTGCTCGCGCTCGGCAAACTGGGCGGGCGCGAGTTGAACTACAGTTCGGACATCGATCTTATCTTCGTTTGCGAGGACGTAGACGAGCAGAGTTTTGACTTCTATCACCGGCTAGCGACAAAGGTTACTTCGACACTCTCGGAGGCCACCGCCGAAGGGTATTTCTACCGCGTCGATTTGCGGCTCCGGCCTGACGGTGCCACCGGCCCGCTGGTGAATTCGCTCACCGCCATGAGAATTTACTACGAGAACCGCGGGCGCCCGTGGGAGTTTCAGGCGCTGCTCAAGGCGCGGGTGATCGCGGGCGCGAAGGCCGTGGGTGAAACCTTTCTCAGCCGGGTGGCAGGTCTCGCGTTCAATCCCACGTTGTCCTACTCACCAGTCGAGACGATCGGCCTTATGCGCCAACGAATAAGGGAAAACATCTCGACAAAGGACCGCTCGTTCAATATCAAGCTGATGGAGGGCGGTATCCGCGACATCGAATTTATCATACAGACCCTGCAGCTTCTCTACGGAAACAAGTACCCGGAGCTCCGGGTGACCAACACATTGCAGGGCATTGACCTGGCGTACAAGCGAAAGCTCATCAAGAAGATCGAGCAGCAGACGTTGATCAAGGCGTACCGCTTCTTTCGAGTGGTCGAGCACCGCCTGCAAATGATGCACCAGCTCAAGACACACTCGATCCCGAGTTCGGCGCCGGAAATACAGCTGCTCGCGCGACGGGTTGCCAACGGACCGCTGGGAAAGTATACGCAGCGTACCTTCCTCTCGACTCTCTCCAAACATCTCAACGAGGTCCGCCTGCTGAGCGACAGCTTTTTCGGCGCGGACACCGTGCCCGAGGCGGCACTGCTGCTCCTCCTGCCGGAGGACGACGCGGCGCATGAGACGCTCTCCGGTTTCAACTTTCGCGATCCCAAGCAGGCGCGAAGGGTACTGCAGTCGCTCGCTTACGGCTCGTTCCCGGACCTAGTCGACCGCAACACGCGTGGCGCGTTTCAAAAGCTGCTGCCCACGCTACTCGAAGAACTCTCACCGACCGCCGATCCCAACGCGGCGCTGGTCAACTTTTCGAAACTCGCGGTGGCTAGCAAGAACGTCGGCTCGTTCTACGATTTTCTCCGCGAGTCGGCGGCTTCGCGCACACTGCTGCGGGACCTGGCGGGCACGTCGACCCTTCTTGTCGGCAAACTGTGCGCTAACTTCGAGATTCTGGATTCCTTGTTCGAGGATCCCGCCGTCATCCTGAGTACATCCATCACCGAAGACGCGCCCATCGAGGCATTGCTCGAGGAACGGCAGGAGGTCGACCGACAACGGAACCGCCGCAATGTCGTGGCCGCGCTCGATCGCAGGGTGGTAGCGGCGTGGTTCGAGGATATGAAAGCCAGCACCTTCCCCGCAAAGATTGCGGAAACCTTGACGCGATCGGCGAAACAGTTGCTCACCGCCGCTCTCGATTGTGTCGGAGGCACCGAGGGCGCGGCGCTGTTCGCAATGGGCTCGTACGCCGTAGGTGAACCAAGGCTCGGCAGCGACGTGGACCTGCTCGTGGTTACCCGGGGGGGATCGCGTGAACCCGTCACACGGGCGCTGCAGCTCGTGAACCGCGCGTTGTCCGAAGGGAATGTTCTAAGACTGGACTATCGCCTGCGGGGCGAAGGCGCCAACGCGCCGCTCGTCCAGGATGTGGATTATTACAGGCACTATTTCGCAAGCCGCGTGTCGCCGTGGGAAACGGTGGCGTTCGCGAAGTGCGCCCACTGGAGCGGCGACGAGGCGGCTGTCGGCGAGTTTCACAAGATCCTGCGACCCCACCTCGTCGCGACGCCAGACGCGAAGCGGCTCGCCACGCTGGTCGAGACACGCCGCAAACTGGAAGGACTGGTCGCGAAGGACGCGGTGCTCCTCGATACGAAGCGCTCCGCCGGCGGCCGCTACGACATCGAATATCTCTGCGCGATCGGGCTGGCCATGCGCGGCAAGGATTTTCCGCTGGACGGCGGCACCGGCGCGCGCCTGGCACTGCTGGCCGCAGATGACGTCATATCCAGGCGAGCCCTCGTCGCGCTCGAGGACGCGCTCGCCTTCTACGCGCGGATAGACTACCTGATCGAACTGCAGGGTTTTTCGCCACCCACCAACGCCGCGAAACGCGACGAGATAATCCGGTTCCTCGAGGTGACGTCGGAACTTCTGGGCATGAGAGGAAAAACGGCGCTCGAGACGGAACTGCGCGTCCACAAGGCGGCGGTCCGTGGGCACTACGAGGAGTTTCTGAAGGGACTCGCCTAGAGGAGCGCTTCCTCCAGGCGCCGGCGGATGCTCCGAAGTCCGTGCGTCCCCGTGACCTTTTCGCCCCTCTTATCCTGCACGTCGAACGAGTCGATGGCACGATTGGCCTCCGTGGAGATCCTCGCCCGGTGAATGGTCAGCCCCGCTTCCGACAACGCACGGGTTATCTTGAAGAGCAGTCCCGGCCGGTCCAGCGTGAAAATATCGATGATAGTGACATCAGCCGACGTGTCGTTATCGAACTCGACCTCGAGCGGAACGGGTATCACGTCGTTTTTGCGCCGCTTCCATTTGGCGAGATGCTCGGTGAGCGCGGCCTGGATGGCAAGCTTGCCGCTGAGAACCGAGTCCAGGTCGTTGCGAATCTTCTCCGTCCGCACGTCATCGATGGGCATCGTACCGGTCACGTCCTCGACACGAAAAATATCGAGCACCTTTCCGTCGATTCTCGTGAACGCATGAGCAAAAAGAATGTTGCAGTCGTTCAGCGTCAGCACGCCGCAAAGCTGCGACAATCGGAACGGCTTGTCCATGGTGCAGAACGTAAATTCCGTGGAACGCTTGCCGCGTTTGGAACCGACGACAAACTTTCGCTTCTCCAATGTATCCACAAGCTTCAGGTGACGCTTCACCTGGGATGCGTTCATGGTGAGAAGGTACCGGCCCGGCAGCATATCCACGTGCGACAACGCCGTCTCTCTTTCCCTTCCCGCCGGAAAAGCCCGAAGAAGCGCGCGCTTCCGTGATTTGTACACGGTTTCCGGTTTCTTCTCCCGGCTCGCCAGG
>JAZGDW010000159.1:0-25269 GCA_036478295.1 Candidatus Krumholzibacteriia bacterium | reverse complement strand
GCGCGAGCTCGTAATGGGCTTGTGGACTAAAAGGCTCTAGCTTTAGAGCCTTTTGCAATGTTTCTTTTGCTTCTTCAAACTCCTTGAGCTTCCTATAGCACCGACCAATACGACTGAATAGGAGCACCTTTTCTCCCCGTCCTGGTATCATCTCCGCTGCTTTTTGAAAGCCTGCAATGGCCTGAGAGTATTCTTCTCTGTAATAATCGAGCTTTGCACGGCCCCACCAGAGAAATACCCGCCATTCCTCCCAATTGTGAGTTTGTATAAACGCTTCAAATTTCCCAAGCTCTTCCTCCAGCATAGCACCCGTTTCAGGGTCTTCTACGTTAAAGTTGAAAATGAGATCAAACAAGAAAGACATCTGATTGAGGGGCGGGCCGAGCTGGTGCGCCTGTGCTTCAAACTCTTTCACAATCTTCAGAGCCATGTCTTCCTTGCCGGCCAGTACGTAGCGTTCTATGTAACCGATGTTTCCCTCCATCAATATATCCAATGGAGAGGCAAACTTTTGCATTTCAGCAACGGTCAAGTCCCAATATTCAATGGCCTTGCCCATTTGACCCCTGAATCTATAATAATTCGATAATGACTCATAAACTGATCTGCGCTCTTGAGGAGTTTTAGCAACATCAAGCGCATTCCCGTATTGTTGTAGGGCTTGCTCAAAATTGCCCAGGTGCCTTTCCGTATTTGCTAACGCTGTCACAATCCAACTGTTCTCTGGTTCAATGAGAAATGCTTTCCTAAAATACAATTTCGCCTGTTCATGATCGCCCATCGTCGTATATAAGCCGCCTATCTCTGTAAATGATCCGGACTCGTTTGGATATAGATTGGCGTAGTGTTCATAATATTTCAACGCCTCATCATACTCACCTTTATTACTGAAGAGATCTCCGATGCTCCGGAGATTCCAATGGCTCACAGGTTCAATCTCCAAAATGCGCTTATATTCTGCAATGGCCATATCCGGTTGATTCATGCGCCCCTGGTAATGAGAAGCAAGCGTATAGTGACCTTGTGTGCGGTTCGGATATAGCTCGACCCAGTGCTTGGCATTTTCGAAGGCGTTCTGCCACTCTCCTTGCATTTCGTAGTACTTGTTCTTGACATTGAATTGATACAGCTCCGGAAGTCTGTATCTATACTGCATGGCTGCACGAATGGCGTTCTCGGCCTGATCACGTTGGTTTAATTCTGTGAAAAGTAAATATAAATTATAATGAACATAAGCAAAACTCGGATCCTCTTTCAGAGCGTTTTCATAATGTTCTGCCGCGGCTTGGTATTCATTATGGATGGCAGACTCATAGACACCATTCATGAGGCTCTTCAACGCAGGTATCGAAGTGGTCAACAACTCTGACACGGGCAGATCCTCAGTCTTTTCTAAGTAATAAGACGGGATTTTTAGGTCTCGCGTCAATTGTACTGACATGGAATCAGCTAATTGAAAGATGTCTGATCCTGCAAGCGAGTTTTCGGCGATGGGTTTGCCGCGTTGGGTTTCATACACTGTTGTTCTAATGGAAAGTATATCGTTTTGCTTGGTAAACGACCCGGTGACGAAATATCTATAATGACCGTCTATTGCAATTTTCCTCTTTAAAGTCAAAGGCGCTCCAACAGCGTCTTCAAAACCCGCTTGTTTGAATGTAAATAGACCTCGCCATCGCCAATTATCAAGGTACAAGACTTGATCCAGATCAAAATCAAGCAAAGTCATTAAGCCATATTGCAACCAGTTCAGGGTGGAATCGCCTGACTCATTCTCAAAGGCAAAGATGGTGATCCTATGACGAAACTCACTTTTGGGTATCATGCGCTCAACCGTTTTCCCTGCTTCGTCCTTGAAGGAAATGGTCTCTGTCGCAGCCCCCAGGTCTTTATTTTGAAACAGGACGAAAAGCAGGGCAGCTGAAGCCAGCACATTGATTGGAATGCCGATTTTCTCAAAGCGTGGCCAGCGATCACGACCTGGCCTTCCGTGGAAGTAGGCCAGCAGATAAACGGTGGGAAGCATCGACACCAAAGCCACAAAACTAAACTGTCCCAAATGCGGTGATATCGGATAATGACGCACCAACCACTCCACAAATTGGAAGATGCCAAAACTCGCGGCGAAATAGAGCGCTAAAATCTGCGGAATACGTCTTTGGAAAAGATTCTCAAAAAATGAGCCACTTGCCTCTTTCTCCAGTCTTGCTGTTGTGGTTAATCTGGCTTTGGTTGTCCCGGATTCGAGTTCCCTCGCAACGGATCGTAAGTCAATCAGCATGTCGTTTACATTTTGGTAGCGTTCTGCGGAGTTTTTGGCCATGGCTTTGCTCGTGATGCGCTCCAGTTCCATGGGTACACCGGTGCGCAACGCGGTCATCGGGTCGGGGTCTTCGCTCTTTATGGAATAGATGACCGCCTCGTCGTAATCGCCTTTGAAAGGGAGTTGTCCGGTGACCATTTCGTACAGCATCACGCCAAAGGACCAGATATCAGTGCGGTGGTCTACTTCTACGCCATCCGCCTGCTCCGGCGACATGTAGGCTACCGTGCCCATAGAGGCGCCCTCTTTGGTAATCATGGTTTTCTCGGCCTGCCTGGCCAAACCAAAATCCATGAGGATGGCCTGACCCTTGGTCGTCACCATGACGTTTGAGCTTTTGATGTCCCGATGGACGACTCCACTCTCGTGGGCCTCCTGTAACCCGTCAGCTACTTGCATGGCGAAGTCCACAGCCTCATCGAATTTCAGCGGCCTGGCCTCAAGTTTTTCCTTCAGGCTTTGTCCATCGAGATAGGCCATGGCAATAAAGGTTTGGCCTTCAACCTCATCAATTTCGTGGACGGTACAAATGTTGGGATGGTGCAAGGCTGCCGCGGCCTGCGCTTCACGTACGAAACGCTTCTTTTCCTCCTGACCGCCTACAGCTTGTGGAGAGAGGAATTTCAAGGCGACGGCGCGTTTGAGTTTGGTGTCCTCGGCCTTGTAGACGACACCCATGCCACCCTCGCCGAGCTTCTCGAGGATCTTGTAATGAGAAATGGTTTGACCGATCATGGGCAAAGCGCCTTCCGGAACCCACGCTCTGGGTCGCGGTATGCTATGCCCGATTATACGGGGGGCCTTTGCGGGTGTCTAGGTGTCCGGGGGAGTTGCATGGCGATTTCTTACAAAACCTCTAAAAGAACCCCTCCACCGAGCGGGCAGTTCGTCATCCCTAAAGGGATGAACCCTCAAGACTTAGACGATAATCGTCAAGTTCACGCCGGTGACGTTTTGGCCCAGTGCCTGGGCCACCAGGTCAGCGCGCGCGCCGTGTCGCGCGCGTCCGTCATTCATCCGCGCGGACTATCATGTGCGGTATCTTGTCCAGTTCCCAGTCGAGCACCAACCCTTTCGCCACGCGGCGGGCGTTTTCTTTCGAGTATAACTTCTCAACGAGGTATAGCGCCGGCTCGTAGCTAAGCGCTCCGCCCACCGACGTGATGAACTTGCCGTCGACGACGAAATTCACGTCACGGCGCACGTCGACCTCGGGGAACATCTCTTGCAACTTGTCGCGGTCGGATGGAAAGGTCGTCGCCGCGCGGCCGTCAAGCGCACCGGTGGCCGCCAGCGGAAAGGCACCGTCGCAAACCGAAATGACGTGCGTCGCAGTTCGAACGGTTCGGCCCAGCCACGAGATCAAAACCTTGTTCTCCAGATCTTCCTTCATGCTGGTGCCGGTGCTCGGGACCACCAGGATGTCCACGGCGGGACAATTCTCGAACGAATAATCCGGCGTAATGCGTATGCCCTCGAAGGAGACGAAGGGTTTGCCGTCGGGAGTGACGATGAAGCAGCGCACGTAGTTCTTGGGATCGCGATAGAGCGTATGCTGCAAGATATCGTACGGCGCCATCAGCTCCGAATTGAATACCTTATCCACGCAGACGAATGCCGCATTCAATACGACGTCGCCCTCTTCCCCTGCGCTCTGTGACGGGGCGTACAAAAAAAGCCCGGCGGCAATGAGGACCGTGAGGATTCCACGGGTGAGCCGGGAAGCGGCGGAGCGCTTACAAGTCTGTGACAACGTAACTATCCTTTCGGCCGGTAAGAGGCCCTGAGACTGAAGCCAACCGTAACAAACAAGTCGGGCTCGGTCTGCTCCGTGATGCCGCCGCCGACGGCGACGTCTATCTGAGCGCCCGGACCGAAGAGATGGGTGATCCCGCCATCGAGGATGACACTCCTCATGTCCGAGCTAAGGCCCATCCCTGCGATCGCTATTTCCAGGAAGCTCCCCGTTTCCTCTGTGAGACCATAACCCAAGGCCGCCGAGAAAAGGCCGCCTGTTTTTGTGTCGCCACCCGGCACCTCGAATATATCCACCCCGCTGTTCAGCCCGAGCGACAGCGAGTTTGTCAGGTCCCAGTCCGCCGCCAGCAAGAGAGCGCCTGCCGCATCGTCTGTCCTGAATGCACCGGAACCGGAGGGCACCTCCACCTGCGCCAGCACGCCGACGGACGGTCTCGCCGCAGCCCCGGCTTCCAGCAGGTGATACTTGAGCCCGAGAGCGATCGGGGAGTAACCCGACGAACGGTCATCGGCGGCACCCGCGACCTCTGTGTTAACGGTAGAAAATGCATCAGTTGCCAGACGCAACTCCAACTTACCGGTGACACCGATGCGAAGCAGTGTCGGCGTCGACCAGATCGTCGCTTCGAAGGGTCCCTCCTCGAATCTCTGCAGCTGCACGGATGTCTCGACCTGAAATCTTCCCGCGCCTACGACTGTACTGGATTCGGTGATGTCGGGGCGATCGGTTATGAGCGGCTCGTCCGTTTGCGAACGCGCATCGCTCACAGCGAGCATCACCAACACACACGTTATAAGAGAACCGACGGACCGGTAGCGTTTCATGTCTCCTCCTCTTCTTCGTGGAAATCGTCCTGCCCCCGGGGAATGGGTTTCCCCTGGGGATCGATCGTCGGGCCCGACATCGGCTCAACCAGCGCCTCGACGGTCTCGTAATCTTGTACTGCGGACCGGATCACGGGCACCTCCCCGATGGCAATAATTTACCCACCTTAATTTACCCACCTTATAAAAATTAATTAACCATGGTTAACGATAGCCCAGACCTCTCAATTTGTCAACCGGCTTGTGTAACCTTTTGCGCCCTACATGCGTCTTTACGGTTAGTCATGACAAAAAAATTCAGGAGTGTGGCCGATCAGCACAGGCATCGCGTCTACACCTTCGCTTACTACAGCCTGCGCAACCGGGAAGAGGCCGAAGACGTCACACAGGAAGTGCTGGTGCGCATGTGGAAAAACTGGGAGGAACTGAACGAAGCCACCCTCCCGGCGTGGATCAACCGGGTAACCCGTAACGCCTGTATCGACGCGGTGCGCAGGCGCCGGGCCTACCGGACGCGGGTAGTCGCCACCGGAGACGGAGAAGAGATGTTACAAGGCATATCGATTGAACCTGGTCCTGACGCCACGGTGGAAGCATCAGAGCTTCGCGAGACCATCCAGGGCGCGCTGGCATCGTTGCAGGAGCCGTATCGGTCGATCGTCATCTTGCGGGAAATACAGGATATGAAATACGAAGAAATCAGCAAGAACCTGGAGCTGCCCCTGAACACGGTGAAATCCTATCTTCACAGGGGCAGGAGAATGCTGCGCGAAAAACTAACCGGGACACTCGATCATGAATCGTTTTGAAAAAAATCCAAATTGCCTGTGGGTACGCGAGAGAATCGAGAGCTTTCTCGACGAGGAGCTTGGCGCGGACGCGCTAACGACATTCCACAGTCATGTCGATGTGTGCGCGGAGTGCCGCCGCGAGCTCGACCGCGCGAAGAGAGTTCTGCAAGAGCTCCACGCGCTACCGGAACTGTACTGCCCGGACAGGGTGGTCGACGGCGTCATGGCCGGGCTCGAGGAGCGACCGCGCGCAGCCGGGCGTAACCGGTTCGCCGACTGGTTCGGCGTCCTTCGGCCGGCGCTGGCGGGTGTGTTCGTCCTGCTTGTCGTCGTATCGGCGCTCTGGGTCCTTGACCGGACGCGGCCGCAGGAGATCACCCCGGCGGAGGTCGCGGAAGCCGAAGCAGAGCTCATATGGACGATCGCATACCTCGGGGACATCAGCCGGCAATCGGCCATGACCGCCGCCACCCAGGCGTTCGATACCGGGATGCTGCAACCCGTGCGGCGCGCCGTCGATGCCGCCTTCGAGACGGAGTCACCGGCGAACCGTCAGTCACCAAGAAACCAACAATCACCCAAGACCCCACCAGGAGGAGGTTCCGTATGAAAACGTTCAGAGGTGTAATCACCTGCGCGGTCCTGTCGCTGGCCATGCTGGCGCTCGTCGCGCCGGACGCCGCGGCGGCCCCGAAGGACGATTACAAGAAACTGCCCGGCTACGTTGATTTCGAAGGCATGAATATATTCGGCGATCTGGAATCGACCGTCGAAGTCTTTCTAAAGGGTCCATTGCTGTCGATGGCCGTCGAAGCGGTGCGGCACGACGACCCCGAGGTGGCCGAGATGTTGGCGGGACTCAAGCTGGTCCGGGTCCACGTCTTCGATCTCGTGGGCGACCTCGGACGGGACCTCATCGAGAAGAGCGACAGGTTGTCCAAGGAACTCGAGAAAATGGGTTGGGAAATGGCTGTCCGCGTGCGCGAACGGGATGAGCACGTGCACATCTACATACTGCCCGGCAAGGGCAATAACATCGACGGCCTGGTCGTCATGGTGGTCGACGACGATGATGAAGCGGTATTCGTCAACATCGTCGGCACCATCGACCCGACGCAAATCGGCCGCCTTGGACACGGGCTGCACATCGATGCACTCGATGACGTCGACTGGAAATCGAAGTACCGTGACAAACGCCGCAGCAAGCGCGAACGTGACCGTGACGATCGATGACCCCGGCGATTTGATTGGAGGCGTACGATGAACAAAAATCGAATGACATGGATCGTCGGCGTCATCATCCTCGTCAGCATGAGCTCCGGATGCCTGTGGGCGCCGGAGCTCGATCGCGTCCGGCGCGATCTCCAGGGACAGCTGCCCGGCGTTCACTTCAAGAAGGAATTCGCCATCACGCTCGGCCCCTTGTCGCTGGGACTTGCGAGGAGCGTCACCCGGTTTGTTCCCGACGCCCGTGAGGCCAGCACGTACCTCAAAGAGATCCGCCGCGTGAAGCTCGCCGTGTACAAGGTGGACGACCTTCCCCGACAGTCAAAAGTGGCGGTTCCCATCCAGCTGCAGAAGCTGCTCGAGAAACGCGACTGGGAGCTGGCGGCGAAGATAAACGAACATAGCGAGCGGGTGTGGGTGTTGTACAAAGAAAAGAACGACGTGGTGAGGGAAATATATGTCGTGGTCCTGAGCCGTGACGAGTTGATCATGGTGCGGGTCGAAGGCCGGATCGATCGACTCTTGGCGAAGGTCGTCCAGAACCACGTGGACATAACGAACGATGACGGGATCGAGTTTCACGTGGACACTTGACCGGGCGTCGCGCGCCACAGATCTCACCACGTCTCGCGGTTGATATGCCGCTGGCGGCTGGCGGCACGCGCCCGACGCTAGCGGCATCTCCCATTGTGCGTTCTCCCCCGAACCCCCACGGTTGACTTTTCACCCGCGTTTGCGTAAGTTTTCACGTGAGACGGGCAGCCGGTCCGGCCCGGCCGGCAGCTCCAGGTTTCGCTTGCCAATTGGACCGGAGCAGTCATAATCCAACCAGAATCCCCCGGACAGAAGGAACAGTCATGGCCCAGGCCACGCTCGAATCCACCTATGAAATGATGCACAAGAAGCTCAAGGGCGTAGTGCCGGAGTTCGAGCTACGCTACAAGGCCGAGCTCGCCTACGAGATAAACCGCCTCAAAGAGGAGCGTAACGCCGTCATCCTCGGCCACAACTACATGGAGGCGGCGCTCTTTCACTCGGTGCCCGATTTCAAGGGGGACTCCCTCGACCTGAGCCGCCGCGCGGCCGACACGGACAAGGACATCATCGTCTTTTGCGGCGTGCGCTTCATGGCGGAGACGGCGAAGATCTTGAGCCCCGAGAAGACGGTCCTCATTCCGTCGCTGGAGGCGGGCTGTTCGCTCGCGGCCAGCATCACCGCCGACGACGTGCGGGCACTCAAAGAGCAGTACCCCGGCGTGCCGGTCGTCACCTACGTCAACTGCTATGCCGACGTCAAGGCGGAAACGGACATCTGCTGCACATCGAGCAACGCGGCCAAGGTTATCCAGTCACTGGACAGCAAGCAGGTAATCTTCCTCCCAGATGAATACCTCGCAAAGAACGTGGCGAGAGAGACCGGGCGGGAAATTATCTTTCCCGTCAAGGACCCGCGCGCCGCCAAGAAGAACAGCGACGGGCTCACGTACACCATGGTGGGTTGGCACGGCAAGTGTGAGGTGCACGAGAAGTTTACCGTCGAAGACATTGTGAATGTCCGCAAGCAGTTCCCCGACGTTCTCGTCCTCGCCCACCCGGAGTGCAGCCCGGAAGTCGTTCTGGCGTCGGATTTCTCGGGCAGCACGAACGCGATCATCAAGTACGTCCAGGAAAGCAAGGCTTCCCAGTACCTGCTGCTCACCGAATGCAGCATGGGCGACAACATCGTCGCCGAAAACCCCGAGAAAGAGATGCTGCGGCTTTGCAGCGTACGCTGCCCGCACATGGGCCAGATCACGCTCGAGCAGACCCGGGACGCCCTCGAGAAAATCCAGCACGTGATCGAAGTGCCCGAGGACATCAGCAAACGCGCCCGGCGTGCAGTCGAGCGTATGCTGGAAATCGTCTAATCGTTTCCCTGCAACCTGCCATACTATACTCGACCGCAATCTGCCCGGATGGCGGTCCGTAAACGAATACCCGGGGTGAGGTCGCCAATTGATGAACCGCGAGCGCTTGCCGGCTTTTCGAAAAAGACTCCTTCTGTGGTACGAACGAGAGAAGCGAGACCTCCCGTGGAGAGGCACCCGGGACCCGTACCGGGTATGGGTGTCGGAGGTCATGCTGCAGCAAACGCAGGTCCAGACCGTTCTTCCCTACTACCAGCGGTTTGTCGCCGCCTACCCGGACGTCTGCACATTGGCCCGCGCCGACCTGCAGGAGGTCCTGAAGAGCTGGGAGAAGATGGGCTACTACGCGCGGGCCCGCAACCTCCACCGCGCCGCGCACCGGCTGGCGGACGAAGCCGGCGGCCGCATTCCGAGTGAGTACGAAGCCTTCCGAAAACTCCCCGGTGTCGGCGACTACATCGCCGCCGCTGTCATGAGCATTGCGTTCGACGAGCCACACGCCGTACTCGACGGCAACGTCAAACGAGTGCTGGCCCGTTTGTTCGAGGTCGACTCTCCCGTCAATGCGTCCGCCGCACAGAAGCTCTTTCGCGAACACGCGGGCAAGCTCCTCGACCGCAAGCACCCCGGCGATTACAACCAGGCCATGATGGAGCTCGGGGCCGTCGTCTGCCGGCCCGCACAGCCGCTATGCGACGCGTGCCCGGTGTCGGGGTTTTGCGGTGCCTTCGCGGCGGGGCGGCAGCATGAGTTTCCGGTGCGGGCGCCGCGCAAGCCGGTACCGAAATACCACATTGCCATCGGCGTCATCCGCAAGGACGACCGCATCCTCATCACGCGCCGGCCGGAGGACGGACTTCTCGGAGGACTGTGGGAGTTTCCCGGCGGCAAGGTGCGCCGGGGCGAGCGGCCGGAGGACGCCTGCGCGCGGGAGATAAAAGAAGAAGTCAACCTGACCGTGGAAGTGACCGACTACCTGACCCACGTCGACCACGCTTATTCGCACTTCAAGATTGGCGTCGACGTCTACTCGTGCCGCTACCGGGCGGGCGAGGTGCGGCTGAGCGGGCCTACGGATTTTCGCTGGATTCTCGTCGACGAGATCGACGACTACCCCTTCCCCGGCGCCAACCACAAGTTCATTCCACTGATCAAGGAGGCCGGTTAGACGTACTCTTGCAGCAGCTTCTGGAACCGCGGGTTTTTGCGTAGCGGGGCTAAATCATAGCGCCCGCGCTCTCTTACTTCCGGTGAAAACCTGTTTCGTCTGCTCATGACTCCATCCTCTCACGAAATGCAGCCTCCGGCAATCCCGGGGCGGTTCAACCTGGACGACAGCCTCGAAATCAAGTCACGGCTCGATATATTGTCTCGCCCAGGCGGCGTTTGGATGATCGGGGTAAAGCCGGACAAATCGTTGCAGTGCAGCCTGGGCCTGGGTGTTCCGTCCCATATGGACCAGGGTTGACCCCATGTTGAACAGCCCCGCCAACGAATTGGGGTTGGCGTCCAGCGCCCGACGGAATCTTTCCAGCGCCTCCTCTTCGCGTTCGAGGTGCACGAGCAAAATCCCCGCCTCGATACTTGCGTCTTCGTTTCCGGGATCTGACTCCAGCCTCTTTTCGGCAAACCACAGCAGACGCTCGTAGACCTGAACCAGTTCTTCTGCGCGCCCCAGCTGTGTCAGAGCATCCGCCGAGAGGCGCCAGTACAGGACGTTGTCGGGCACCTTTCTCACCAACCAGTCGAGGTGCGGCAAAGCCTCCTCGGTGCGCTTGAGCTGCATGAGCGTTAATACGTAGTTCTGGCGGTACTCTGGCTTGTCCGGCCGCAAAGCGATCGCCCGTTCGTAGAGCTTGCGCGCCTCTTCGAACTGCCCCTGCTCTGTCGAAAGCATGCCCAGAAACGCATACGCCGGACCATTGTTGGGATTGACCTTCAGGGCTTGTCGAAACCATGTGGCTGCCTCTCCCCGCTGGTCGTGCTCGAGGTACCAGTTCGCCACCACCACTTCCGTCCTGCCCAATCCCAGCGGCAGGGCCTTCAGGCGCTCGAACGACAGATCTTCGTTGTGATTGACCCACACCCACGGCACCAGACTCACGATGGAGAACACGAGTCCGAACTTGAGCAACCGCGCCGCGCTCACCGGCTCCGACACGTGCTTTATGAGAAAATACAAGGCCCCCGCTGTGAAGCATACGCCCGCCGGTGCGAGCAGATCCCAATTGCGGGCGTATCCCAGGTTGGAATCGCCGGCCATCCAGCTCGCTGCGAAGTAGGTCAGGCCTGTTGTGAGAAAGAACACCGTGGGCAAGCTTCCGCGATCCGTCCGCCTGATTGCGATCAGGGCGGCGGGAAGGAACGCTAAGAGGCCCAACGGACCGATCAGGAATTGTTCGTTAAAGAAGTCGCGAAAATGCATCGAGGAGAACATGTAATTGGGAATGCCTACCCCCCGTCCTCCCAGCGCCCGTCCGGATACATCAAAAAGTGTGGACAGCAGATTGTACTCGCGAAGCCCCAGGAACACCAGGTGCACTGCAGAAAGAACAACCGCGCAAACGACGAGGTCGCGGAGTGCAGCGCGGCGCGTCCTGCGTACCACGAGTGCCCACGTGCTAAGGACCAGAAATGATGGAAGGAGAACAGCCGCGGACAGGTGTAGTGTCAACGCAAGGATGAGCACGACGCCGGGCATGAGGAGAGGTGATAATCCTTCCATGAAGCGAAGCGACAGCCACAAATAAACGGTGATCGCCAGCGCGTAAAAGGTGTAGTTCTCCACATACCCGAAAAACAACTGAACAAAACCCTGCGACAGCAGAACCAGGGTCACGAGCCACGATACCGCGGGTCCGTGTGAGGTCTTGCGCACGAACAGGCGTCCGAGGGCCGCGGCAACCAGTACGAAGAAGAAACCGGATATGACGCTGCCGAGCGCGACGGTGCGTTGGGCAACGTCTTCGTTCCCCACTCCTTCACTCCGGAACAGAAACCCCAGACGACTGTAGAGCGCCTGCTGAAGCCACATGGTCAAGGGCTGGCGAGGATGGAAGTCCTTTCCTCTGGCCAGGTCTATCTTGAGGGGCAAGGCGTCGCCGAGGAAAAGCTGTTGAGACCGGAGCACCCAGAACACACCTACGCACAGCAGCGCCAGACCAACAGCCGAAACCAACGGGTGCCGCGCGAGCACGTTCGCTTCGGCCCCTGGGGCTTCCACTGCCCGAGCTGGCCGTACCAACACCACAGCCGCCAGAACTAGCAAGACCCAACCGACAACGGCGACGGCGGGATGAAGAAACGCTTGCAGGTGGAATCCCCAAAAGCTATTGCGGAGCGGTCCCAGAGAAGCCACCTGGAGGCAAAGACCGATGGCCGACAGGACGAGGAGAGTATAGAGGTAGAAACGATCTGCCGATGAGCGTTGCGGCATACTGCGTGAGCGTATCAGTTCTTGTCAGTATAAGAATGAGAAAACGCGAATCGATCGGTGAAGCCGACTGGAATCGAGCCCGAGTGGGCATTCCCACACCCCGCTCACACCGACGAAGACAATAGACTATCTGCACGAAAGCGTACCCCCTCCCCTCGACTCCCTCTGGCCGTGACGCCAAACCACCAATAATACTTGGTTGGTCAACCAATAATTATTGGTTGACAGACCAATATTTACTGGTATGTTATGGATATGGAATCGCGTGAACAGAAGTTGTTCGGCAGCCGCCGAAGAACAGAAGTGCTTATCCTGATTGCGCTTCTGGGTGAGTCCTATCCGACGGAGCTGGCGCGGCTCCTGGACGCCCGACTCTACTCCATCCAGACCATCGTGCGGGCGCTTGACCGGGAAGGTATCCTGGCCACCCGTCTTTCCGGCAGCTCGCGCCGGGTGTCTCTCGATCCGAGGTATTTCGCTCACAAGGACCTGAGGAACCTGCTCCTTCGGCTCGCCGAGGCCGAGCCCGCCCTGGGCACGGCCGCTGCCCGGCGACGCTCGAGACCCCGGCGCGCTGGAAAACCGATGTGAAAATCTCTCGTGCGAGCACTTTGAAGGATGTCGCCTTTGCGGTCTGCACCGCCCTGGACCGGACCGGAGTCGTCGCCGTCTTGACCGGCGGAAGCGCGGCAACCGTATACGCTCCCGATGCCTGTCAGTCACGGGACCTCGACTTCATCGTTGAGTTTCGTGCCGAGGGTGCCGACGCCAATGCAATCCTGGAATCGCTCGGTTACCGTCTGGTACAAGACCACTACGAACACGGAGCGAGCACGCTCCTGCTCGAGTTCCCTCAAGGACCGCTGGCGGTGGGTGGCGAGTTGATCAAGGAATGGGAAACGCTGCGGGAGAAGGACCAGTTACTCCACATCATAAACCCGACGGATTCATGCCGCGATCGACTCGCTGGCTTTCTATTCTGGAGCGATCGCGGATCTCTCGAGCAGGCGGTCGCTGTCGCCAGGGCACAGAATCGAAGCGTAGACCTCGAAATCATTCGTCACTGGTGCGAGTCCGAAGGATACACAGCCGGGTATAGTGAATTTGAAAGGGCGCTTCGCCGCGCGATGCCAGATCAATGACGTGACAGTTAGCCCTGTTGAAATCGTCTGAGCGAAAGCGCTCCTGTCTTGGAGAAGACTGGCTCTTGGCCACGCGAAAAGCTTCCTGCCAATTATCTCTGCACTTTGTGAAACAAATCATTAAGCGTAAAGCAGTGTCTTGACGACAGCCGGCGTCTGTGCTACAAAAGCCTATACCTGACCGTTCCACCAGCTAGCTCCCAGCGTCCGACATCTAACAGACTAAACAACGATCAGTTATCGCCACCTACTTCTTCAGCACGCGGGTTGCGGCAGACAAAAACTAACACGAGCTCGGTAGAGTGATCGCCACGCGATCACAACACACGCGTGCCTGAGGGCACGGGCCTATACAGGAGGTTTGTGATGACAAAGGAATGGAGCAAATGGGCACCGTTACCACTGCGCCTGATTATAGGATTTGGATTCGTCTACCACGGTTTTCCGAAGTTGTTCAGCGCTGGCGGACACGAGATGTTCTTGGGCATGCTGCAGAACATCGGAGTGCCCGCTGCGGGATTTATGGCCTGGGCCGTCGGTGCCGTTGAGTTGCTGGGCGGCATTGCGCTGATCGTTGGCGCGTTCGGGTCCATCGCATCGGCGCTGCTGATCATCAACATGCTGGTTGCGATGTTCACCGTTCATCTGCCGAACGGTTTTAGCTTCATCCACATCACCGGCATGAGCGATGCGGGACCGGTTTTCGGCATGCCCGGTTACGAAGTGAGCCTGCTGTACATCGCAGGTTTGCTCGCGCTTTTCTTGCGCGGCCCCAGCCACCTGTCAGTGGATGAGGCGCTCGCAAAGAGACGGAACTAGCTGAAACTCAACGTCGGGGTCCATCGTGCAATGGAGAGGACACCACCGCGGGCGGCAAGCTGGTGGTGATTACAAGTTGAAAGGATACCGATTATGAAAACCACCACAGTTGTAGTCGCCGTCCTGGGCGTCTGCCTGTTGAATTGGGCAGCAGCAAGCAATGCCCAAACCCAAGGAGACCAATCCAGAAGCGCAGAGGAGAGAAAGGCCATCGAGGCAACGCTCTTGCAGTATGAGAAGGCACTGAACAAATCGGACGTCAAAGGCGTTCTCGAGCTGTATGCACCGGATGGGGTGTTCATGCCGTCCGGCGCGCCATCTGCCGTCGGCACGGAGAAAATCAAGGCTGCTTACGAGTACGTCTTCTCCACCATCAAGCTCGACATCAAGTTCACTATCGACGAGATCGTCCAGAGTGGGAACTATGCCTTCGCCCGCACGATTTCACGAGGCCAGGTGACAATCCTCGCGGCAGGCGTCACCGCACCGGAGGAAAACCGCGAGCTCTTCGTGTTACAGAAGCGTGACGGAGCGTGGAAAATCGCCCGGTACATGTTCAACAAGATGAGCCCACCGGATTGATCACCTGCGATTACTCTTGTGCCAGCTCGCCTGCGGCGGAACCGCCATCGACGTTGAAGACACCCTTCATCGAAACGGGATGGAAAGAACAGAGATAGGTGAGGAAAACGTCCTTGGGCACGCGGAAGCTCAGTACCGTTGTTTCGCCGGTTTCGATGACGGCACTGCGCAGTCCCAACTCGGGAATGGTCAGGTCGTGTTTCATCCCCGGGTCTTCGTTGCGTATGACAATGCGGATCCATTCCCCGGGTTCGAGACCGATGGTGGGGTTGGTGACGTTGAATTTCATGTCCTTCGCCGTCAGTACGATGGTGCGCACCGGATCGCCGGCGGCACCGCCCTTTGAGTCGCCACCCCGGGCAACAGAGATCCCCATGGCGCCGACCGTTATAACGACTGCTATCAACCACTGTTTGATGCGAATACTCATTTCTGTCCCTCTCTAGGCCACGACCAGCAGCCCGGTGGCATACATGACAGCCAGCCCCAGAGCCAGCCCGAGGAAATTCTCCGGAAGCGCCACCTCACCGCTGGCGGAGCGGATGTCGCGGCTTCTTGCGATAACGTAGACCACCTGGAAAATCGCACCCGCCGCGAAGGCAAAGAAGACCAGCGCCCACAAGGTCGAGTAGGTAAAGCCCCCGATCAGGGTCCCGGCGATGGTCGGGATACCGGCCAGCGCACCCAGCCCGACCAGGTGCCAGATGCGGAGACCCCTCCGGGCCAGCGGAACGATGATGGCCAGACCCTCGGTAATGTTGTGCAGGGTGAAACCCAGTACCAGCGTCGTTCCAACCGCCACTTCACCGAGAACGTACGCCGAGCCGACCGCGAGTCCTTCACCCACGTTGTGCAGACCGATTCCGAGCGCGATCATGAAGGCGAGCATCATTCCGGTGGATGGCCCCGACCCCGACGGGCCCATGCGGCCCAGTCCTATCAAACCAAGAAATATCAAGATCGCCACCCCGGCCAGAAGCGCGTTGCCCTGGTAAAATCCCGGTAGCCTCTCTGCTATCTCGAGACCCTCTTCAACCGTATCCAGACCGAGAAAAAGCAAGAGCCCCACGGTAAACGCCAGGAGAAAACGCACCCAGCGCTCGGACAGGTGCCGTACCACGGGAAACCACATGATCCCCAGACCGACCGGAACGACACCGATGATGATACCCAGCAAAACGAAGAAGCGAAGCGATCCCAGAGATGGTTTGGGACTCTCCAGCGCCACGGCGATCTCCGTATCAAAGGTCACCCCGTTTCGCGACACCAGCACAACCTCGTGGGTTTCGCCCTCCACCCAGGGATACGGCAGGGTGATGACCCCCTTCTGGCGGGGCGCCAATGTACCACCGGCGGGCACGATCTCGAACTGCCAGTACGCCTCGTCCACCATGACCTGGGCGATGGTCACGGGATCGGGTCCGTCGTTCACTACGTCCAGCCGGATCAGGCCCGGCTCCAGGGTCGTCCATTGTATCGACAACTCCTCGACGTCCGGGACCTCCATCAGCGACATCCGGCCCGAGTAACGGATGATGCCGAACGCGATCAGGCCCAGCACGAGCAGCGGCAGGATGGCCAGCACGACCAGCTTCGCTCCCCCACGCTCTTTCAACTGTGTGCTTTGTTCCGTACTCATGCGGGCTCCGTTACGTCGAAGAGACCCATCCAGCCCAGCTCGGCGAATTCGCTCTGGTGGGCGTGAAACATATATTTCCCGGGTTTCCTGAGGCGCATCTCCAGTATCGAGCGTTCGCCCTGGCACAACATGACGGTATCGGTGAAATGATCCGGAGTCAGTTTGGTTCCGGTCCGGTACTCGTGAAAGAAGTTCGCGTGTATGTGAAACGAGTTGATCGGGTCGAACTCGGTGACGTTGACCAGGTAAATACGGAGCAGCTCGCCCCGTGTCACCTTGATGAGACTCCGCATGTGGTGATGGGCGACGCTGTTTACCGCGTAGATTTCGTTGTCACCGTCAAAGTTGGTGTCGAAACCGTTCATTACCATGACCAGTTCGCGCGCCGGCGGGCGCGGCTTTGGAGGATCCACGATAAAGACCCCGTAGAGTCCCTTGTGGATGTGCCGCTTCAGCGGTACCGAATGGCAGTGGTAAAGGTGAAGACCGAACGGCGCCGCGTCGAATTCGTATATGAACTCGCCACCGGGATACACGTAGTCGGCCGGCAAGGCCCCGTCCATCTCGGCCGAATGGAAACCATGAAAGTGAATGGTGTGGGGATGAGAGCCCTCATTGATGAATCGAATCTTGATACGGTCTCCCTCGCGGGCGCGGAGGGTCGGTCCGGGTACGTGCCCGGTCAGGCCACCCGGCGCGTTGGGGGAGCCGTAGGCCCAGGCGGGAAAGAACAACCCCGGGGCAATTTCGATCTCCTTGTCCACGGCGTGTATCTCGTATTCGCGGAGCACCCTGCCGTTACCAAGCGGGGTTCGCTTGTCTCCGTAGTGAAAATGGGTCAGGAAACCTTGGGGGTCCAGGGTACCGGACGTGCACTCGCCGACCACCGCCGGCATGACGTGGGTCCTCGGATGGCCGCCGTGACCACGTGCGCCCTGCGCCCGGTCCGCACCGGCCTGTCTGGCACCCATGAACAGACCGGCGAACGTGCCGCCGGCTCCCAGCAGAAAACCACGACGGGAAATTCTTCCTTCTTTTTTGTTTTCGTTGTCAGACATTTTCTTTCCTAATTCTCCACCTCGTTCGCCAGCGAAATAAAAACCTTTTCGGCCAATTCGCTGCCAATCGAATGATTCTTGCCCGACACCTTTATCCGTAGTGACCCGCCGTACGGTTCCTTTGCAACCATCTCGACCCGGGTTCCCGGGTACATGCCAAGACTACCGAGATAGGACAGCATGTCCGAGTCGTTGTCGCTCACCTGCCGGATCACCGCCCGCTGCCCGGGTTCGAGACGGGAAAGCTTGATAATTTCACTCGCTTCCACGTCCCCGTCTCTGGTCGGGATGGGCGCACCGTGGGGGTCATGAGTCGGGTAGCCGAGGAGTTTTTCTATCTTTTCTTCGAAATGCTCGGAGATGACGTGCTCGAGTTTTTCCGCCTCGTCGTGCACTTCCTCCCAGCTGTAGCCGAGGGCCTCAGTGAGGTAGAGCTCCAACAACCGATGGTGACGGATGACCTCGAGGGCGACCTTCTCTCCCGAAGGAGTGAGACTGAGCCCCTTCGAGCGGGCGTAGCGGACCAGCTTCAAGTCTTGCAGCTTGCGAACCATCTTGGTCACCGCCGGGGAGGACACCCCGAGCCGCTCCGCCAGATGCGTCGGCGTAATTGCTTTGTTTTTAAGGGATAACTTGTATATCGCCTTGACGTAATCTTGAACGGAACTGCCTACCATAGGTCTACCGGCTCCTTTAACCTGGATAAGAGCAAGAATCACACCATGGTTAATTATGACGGGTAACTATTGTTCTGTCAAGGGGTAATCGGGGATGGTTGCTAACGCCGGGCGCTCGTGCGAAATGAAATCTGGCTACTCTAACCCGGCGCGGTGAGCCGATAAAAGTAGACACTCGAGGCCACATGATCGCCACGCTCGCTCTCGCCATTCCTGCCAGAATCGAGAGAGAACCACGCAAAGTGCTCGGTCACGGAGGATGAGACGATGGGGGAATCGATCTTGGGGAGCGTTCACGTTCCAAAATAGCATAGACGGACACAACAAAATAATCCTGCACAACCGGCAAGCGCACGAGTCCCCTAGAGAGATGATAGAGGGGCCGTATTCGCTTCAGCTGGGGGTTGATGCTCAAAAACTCGAACTCTAGTCCCGCCTCCGAAACATACTTGAGGAACTCAGAATACCTCATAAGGTTGAGCCCCCCCGTAATATCTTGAAAGCGAAGGGCGTTGTCAGTCAGCCGAAAGAACTCCCGTCGAAGCTGCAGCAAAACCTTCTCAGAGAAGATGAGTCCACGCCAGGGGATTTGTACGCGAAAGAAACCCCACAGGTGGTCCCCAATTGGAGAATGAAAAAGCGGGCCGAACGCAAGCACTGCGCAGCCGTTCGGTTTCATTAGTCGAGTCAAGCTCTGGATAAACCGATCCGGACGATCGATGTGTTCTAAAGCCTCATGGGAGAAGACGACATCGTAGCGATGAGCGGGCTCCCAGGTATTGATGTCTGCATGAACGAAAATGGGGGAGGATTCGTTTCGTAGCACTTGGCTGACAGTGCTTCGCGCGGCCTCGATATTCCTGGAGACGATGTCGATCCCGGTTACGTCACGCGCTCCCGCCTGAATCAATGCGCAGGCGAGGTCACCGCTGCCACAGCCCACATCTAGGTAACTCAAGTCAGGCTGGATTCTCAGTCGGCCTTCTAAGCGTGCAATCAGCTTCGCAAGGCGCTGTTGCCCAGCCCTAAGATCGAGCGTAGGTCCTTCCCTCGCGGTCTGATTGAGCTCCTCCTCGGTAGCACGATTACAACCGTGAACCAAAGGGCGCAAAAGCCAATACTGGAGTTTCTCCCATATCGACAATTCGATCTGTGGCTCTGCCTTATCGGCAAGCATGAAGCATAGCTTACCTCATGGGACGGGCTGCTGCCAAGCAACGGATACGAAAACTCGAGGGATTTGGAAGCTCAGGGTTCTTTCCCTGGGATGGCGGAGAACAAAAGCTCGGGGTTCAAGGCTGGTCGTCCTGATCGATTGTCTCCGTAGGCACCAGAACCGTGTTCGGCATCTCGATCGACCGATCCAGCGATCTGGATAAGATGACGCAATTCGTCGCTTCGAATAACTCGCCGGTCTCGAGCCTTCCCGTAAGCGCTATGCGTTGAGAGTCGTCTTCCGTCCCTTCGCTGAGGTACGGGAGATCGGTCATGCGGAATCTCAATACCAGATCCTCAATCCCGTCGCCCCCGTCGCCCGAACACGGACAATCACCACTGTCCGCGGGTCGGCTGACGTCGCGGTACTGAATCTGGACGGGAGCAACGTCTCCCAGAGACAGCGAGGCCACGTCCACGTTTGCCACATCGAACCCATCGGTCCCGGTCAACGCGATGGTGAGGAGGTCCTGAAAATCGGGGTTCACGACGTTGGGGCACACGCCCGGTGCGATGTCGATGAACGCCCGCGACGCGGCCTCGAGCCACTCGTGGATCAGAACGCTGGATCCAGCAACCGCGCCGGCGCTGTCGGCAACGACGGCCACCAGTAGATCCTTGCCCACATACAATCCGCGATACAGAAACGAGGCCTGGCCATAGGCGTTGGTGCGCGTCTGCGATACGACTCCGGCGTGCGGACCCGAGACAATTTTCAACTCGATGTCGACCTCCGCGAGAGGCTCACCCGCGCCAAGCACGGTAGCGTTGATTTCGGATTGCGAGCCGACCTTGCTCGAAGAAGAGGTCGCCGTAAGCACGACGTTGTCGGGGTGGCGGTCTGATACGGTGCTCTCCTCAACGTCCAGTTCCGGGCGCGAGCCTGCTTCGTGTTGCACGGGGATTCCGCCCTGGACCGCGGTGGGCCCACGTCCCTCCTGCGGATCACTGGTGGCAAGAAAGCTCGCGAAGAAAAGATTTTCATCGCCGGACGGGTTTCCGGTTGCAACGGTGATCCTGGTGTCACCCGCGTCGAGAAGCGGGCCGAGGTTATAGTATTCATCGTCGGTCATGAGATTCGCCACCGGTCCGTGCGCGAGCGCGGGGTTCAAGGCGACGTCGTCCAGTCCCCCGACGGTGAGCAGCGCTCCCGGGAGCGGCGATCCATCGTCCGGACCCCCCGCCGCCGTGGTGAGCCGGCGTCCGTTGATGTCTATCCAGCTGAACTGTCCCTGCTCGCTGCTCGACTGGAAACTATAGGAAATACCGACTCCCAACTCAAATCGCTTTCCACTCCCCATCCCGGCCCCGACCGCTTCCGAGAGCTCTATCGCAAAAGCCTCTCCTTGCACTTTTTGAGCCCCGAAAAACAGCGCGATCTCGTTATCCTCACCGGCACTCGGGTTGTCGAACACGACAGCCAGGATCACACCGTCGATAAGATCGCTCGGGCTCTCGTGGATTTCCATCACCACCCGGCCGGCGTTGGCGCCGTCGATACGCGGCTGCACCAGGTTGGTGACATCGGCGATTCCGTTCCAGGATCCGACCGCGCTGGGAACTGAAAGGTCCCATTCCACCGGGGCTTTGTCGATCGACACCTCGTGCTGGCGGTGCTCGCTGAAGCCGGCCGACGCCACCATGAGAAAGGCCTTCCTGACCTTGCCGCCCGGGGGTTTGTCGACCTGCACCGTGCCGACCGGCAGAACGGTCCCCAGTCCGTCCACGGACAGGCTCAGCCGGCCTTTGTCCTTGTAAACCAGCTCCAGGTGGGAAACGGGCGCCGTGACACGCCGTTGGTTGGCGGGGGTTTCTCCGGGTGATTGTTTGTGATAGACCACTGCAGCGCTCGGCTGGACGTACGCCGCGCAGGTGAGGGTTACCAACAGAGTGAGCAAGACGCAGGGCGTCGAAGGAAATTGCATGGCTCTTCTCGCGGGGCGGTTATTGTAGTGGGTATCTTTAATATAGGCCGGAGGGAGCTCTACGTCAAGGCGGCGGCTCCCCTTGGGGAGCCGCCGCCGCTTTGCAGGTTCTTATTTGAGAAGTACCGCCCGGGCCGTTCGCTGACCCAACAGTGCCTTGCGCAGCACGAAATACACACCCGAGGCCACCGGTTAGAATCAAGACTCTCTGCAACTGGCTCAGCTAGCTAGACTTCAAGGTGAAGCACCATGGAATCCTTGGGCAAATCAGGATTCCTGGAAGGGGTGGTCCGGGAATTTCCAGCCGTAACAGCGCACTAGAACCCTAAGATATGATCGGTTTGCTGCGACGAATCGCCGAGGTCTGTGGTAGTATTGCAGTCTATCGACCGCTCTGCAGATAGAGAGTACACCATGGACAGCTCGTGGGTGACCTGCCGGATGAAGGCGCTTCGCCTTCCACTGATCTCGTTTTTTGCGATTTGCCTTATCCACACAAGCGGAGAGTGCCAGCCCACGTTCGTCCTTGAGTGGGGCAGCTTGGGAGATGGAGACGGACAGTTCTCGTCGCCTCATGGCATCGTGGTGGATGCGAACGGAGACATCTTCGTCGCCGACACGGGTAACAACCGCGTTCAGAAGTTCGCGAGCGACGGAACATTCCTGATGAAATGGGGTTCTCCCGGAACCGGAGACGGGCAGTTCGATCATCCTCACGGGATCGGCGTGGACACAAGCGGCAACCTATTTGTGGCCGAAACTGGTAACAACCGTGTCCAGAAGTTCACCGGTGACGGCGGCTTCATCACCAAATGGGGATCTAAAGGAGACGGAGAAGGTCAGTTTCAGCACAACCACGGCCTCGCAGTGGACGCAACCGGAAACGTCTACGTGGCGGACCGCAATCAGAACCGCATTCAGAAATTCTCAAACAGTGGGGTTTTCTTGACAACGTGGGGCGACTCGGGCACCGCGGACGGACAGTTCACTCAGGCCAACGGCATCACAATCGATGGGAGCGGAAACGTCTTCGTGGCCGATGCCAGTCCGCGCATCCAGAAGTTCACGAACATGGGGAAATTTCTAGCCAAGTGGGGGAGCCCCGGTGCGGGAGACGGAGAATTGAACCTCCCGCGGGCTTTATCCAGAGACAGCAGCGACAATGTCTACGTGGCCGACCGCAACAACCACCGGATCCAGATCTTCACAAACGCTGGCGTCTTCGTCACGAACTGGGGAACGCTGGGTACGGGGCAGGGCCAATTCAATCTCCCCTATGCGGTCGCTGTCGGGAACGACGGCAGCATTTACGTGGCGGATTCCAGCAACAACAGGATCCAAGCATTCAGTGCCATCACTCCTGTTGAGCAACAGACTTGGGGCGCGATCAAATCTCGCTATCGCTAGTCGAGTGATGCTCGCCTGCTACACCGGTGTACTTCTGCGGGTTGTACGGGTCCGGAGTGCCCCGGCTACGGTAGCACCGTCAGTGCACCGGGCAAGGTCGCGCTCGACCCGCCTGATGTAACGACTACATCCCAAATCCTCGGCCGCCGCGGGCCGCCAGAACTGATCGTAATCGTCGCCGTGATGGTCGTCGAGCTGACAACCGAAACGCTTGTCACCTCGGGTGCTGGGCCCTTGCCACCGCTGAAGCCTACCTGCGCATCGGCGCCAAAACCGGTCCCACTGATCGTCGCGATGAATGTGCTGGGCACCGCGGCGGTATCAGGTGACATAGCGCTAACGGTCAGGGCTTCGGTCGTCGCGCTCACCGTTGTGTTCCGCGTTACGGCATCGCTATCGCCGTCATCATCGCTGACGGTCAGCGTCACCGGGTAGGTCCCATCCGCGGCGTAGGTGTGGCTTGGATTCTGGGCTGTCGAGGTGACGCCGTCGCCGAAGTCCCAAGACCAGGAAACCACTGATCCGTCGAAGTCCGTCGACGTGTCAATGAAGTCGCAGGTCAGCCCCGTACAGCTCGGTGTCGCGAACGAGGCGATCGGAGGAAGATTCCCGCCGCTCACTCCACCGAACTCATAGGGACCCATGTCGACAGCGGTACCCATGATGCGAGGATTCCCGTCGTAATCCGTGAGCGGCAGTAAGGCATGAAAACCGCCCGCATCGATCAGGGTCGACGCCGGCTGGAGGTGCAAATTATAGCCGGCGGGATCAACGAACATCGGATCGACGTTCCGGTTTTCGATGCCCGGAAAGCCGCCTTCGATATCGCTATAGGTGACGATCCACGTGTTCAGCCTCTTACCGGAAAAGGAGCCGGCTGTGTTGCCCCAAACAATGGTGTTGTGGATCACTGGAGCGCTGCCGTTGCGGCTGCTGATGCCGGATCCTGTATTGAAGGCGATGACCGAATTGAGAATGAGGGGGCTGGGGTCGTTGTTTCGCATGCCGCCGCCCTCCGATGCGCTGTTGCCGACCATCAACACATTGATAAGGGTCGGATTGCCGGTCGCCGTGGCACGACCGACATAGTTGTGCATGGCGCCGCCCGAGCTGGCCGTGTTGCCTACGAACAGGCAGTTCGTGACGATGGGATTGCTGTTCTTGCGGTTATCCATGCCGCCGCCTTCCTCGACCGCGTGATTGTCCTCGAATACGCACTTGGTCACCGTCGGATGGCTGTTGAGGTAGTTCCGCATGCCCCCACCCTTGTTGGAGGTGTTCTGGGTGAAGCGCGACTCGCTGATCGTCGGGCTGGCCTCGAAGTTGAACACCCCTCCACCCATCTCTGTCGCGGAGTTGAGCTCGAAGTGTACGCGGATGATAGTGGGGCTGCCGGCGCCGTTGTACATGCCACCACCCCGGCTGCTCGCGTTGTTTCCGCTGAAGATGCAGTCCCGCACGGTCGGACTGCTGCCGACGTTAAGCATCCCGCCGCCCTCGAGGGCATTGCCGCCGGTGATGGTGAACCCCTCGAGAACCGTCGTCGGCCCCTCGCCGCTGACAGCCGTTACGACAGAGCTACTCGAGCTGTCCCCGTCTATGATCGTCAAAAACGCGCCCGCGGAACTGCGAACCGTGATTGCCTTGCCGCTGAAGTCGATCGTCTCACTATAGGTCCCGGAGGCGACGACGATCACGTCTCCCGCCACTGCGGCGTCGATGGCTGCCTGGATCGCGGAATAGTCCGCAGGAACGTTGATTACGCCGCTCGTCGTCGTGACGAGCGAAGGCGCGAGAGGTGCAGTTAGCGACTTATCCGTACGGGTTTGGTTTTCGCACGACGCGAGCAGCAAGCACAACGCGAGCAAGGTGGGAGCGGCTGAGGTCCTAGTGGCAAACATCGTTTACCTCCTGGGTGCCTGTGCCTTCCATTTGATCCGTCCGCGTAGTCGGAATTGCACTTACGGCCGACGAGCGGGTAGCACGGATTAATGCTTACTATCGTACTAACACGCAATCCTGACCAGCGACAATCTCTTATTTCGCTCGACGGCGATTAGTTTTTCCGTTCTACGCCACCCGACCTCAGGAGTTCTCCAGGATCGCACCCACCGCCAGCGCGCCGGGTGCGCAGGTGATGCCGCCGCCGGGGTGGCTACCGCTTCCGCAAATGAATAGACCCGGCACCGGCGTCCCGTATCCGACGCACTCCGGTACCGTTCCTCCAGGTCCACCGGCAACTGCACCCTGCACGAGACGACGACGTCGTACCCTATGCGGTCGCTGTCGGGAACGACGGCAGCATCTACGTGGCGGATTTCAGCAACAACAGGATCCAAGAATTCAGCGCCATCACTCCTGTTGAGCAACAGACTTGGGGCGCGATCAAATCTTGCTATCGCTAGTCTAGTGTGTTTTCCGTCAGCATGAGTAGGACCAGATCAAGTCCAAAATTAATGGACACTCTGCGATGTTATAATACCCCTAAAGGAGTGGCCCATGCCGAAGCGAACCAACCCCGAGAGTGTTGTACGAGAG
>JAZGDW010000158.1:0-2237 GCA_036478295.1 Candidatus Krumholzibacteriia bacterium | reverse complement strand
GTCTCGACGTGGTTTCCCACGGCGATTATCGCCTGCCAGCGGGGATCTTCTTTCCCATCGGGTCCAGGGCGACCTGGTAGAGCTCGGTCGGCCCTACGGATTGCCTCATGGACGTCCATCTTGAAGTTCCAGATAACGTTGTTCTCAACTGCGGGCCGGACTGGCGCGGCTGGTTCGATTCTACACCCCGCGCTCACCGGCAACGAGGACTCTCAGTCTTGACGCAGGGGGGCCTTATGAATGTTAGTCCGCGTACCACAGCACAGCGATGAAGTGGCACGCCGTGCCCGCGATAACGAAAAGGTGCCAGACGAAATGGCTATAGCGGACCCGCCTGGCGGCAAAAAACGCGACACCGGCCGTGTACGCGATACCGCCTGCCAGTATCCAGAAAAGACCCCACGCTGGCACACCGAGCCAAAACGGCTTCACCGCGATAAGGGCAATCCAGCCCATGGCTAGATACATCGACGTCGAAAGCTTTGGGTGTCGGACCCCGGCGACAGACTTCAGCAAGACACCGCCAACGGCTAGACCCCACACTAACCCGAACAGCGTCCAGCCCCACGTGCCGCGGAGCACGCCTAGCGTGAACGGCGTGTATGTTCCTGCTATCAGTAGAAAGATCGCTCCGTGGTCGAGAACACGGAATACCCGCTTGGTCCTACTCCTCGGCAACGCGTGGTAGAGCGTCGAAGTGAGGTACAGCACTACCACCGTCACCGCGAAGACGCTCGCGCCCACAATTCCAGCTGCGCCACCACGATGGACTGAGGCAACAACCAGAACTGGGACCGCGGCCACTGCCGCCAGCAGGGCGACGCCGTGGCTGATGCTGTTCGCGATTTCCTCTCCGAGTGACTGCACTCGCTCTCCCACTGCGAACTCTACGATCAAGTCTCTACTTATTGCCGTGATTGCGGAAACCCGTCATCCCCCCTCACCCGCGGGCCGTGGCGGGGTGGGGGTGTCAGCAGCACAAGATACTCATCAAGGCCCGCCTGCGCCTACCCACGATAGGTTGGCTGATGAGTGTCAGACGGCACCGGATGGCATGTCGGAGACCCGAGCGTTGAGGTCAGTACCGAACTCGCTGAAGCGGGTCATCGCATGACGTAACAGCGGCCAAAGAACCGGAACTAGCGCCCCGGTTGCCACCCATCGCTGGCGCAACGAGACCCCGGAGGCAACCGAACCGACGATGGTGAAGGAGTGAACCATGTGGATCAGCGACCGATGACCGACGGACTTTTGAAACACGAACTCACGGGGTGGATCGATAGATACGATGGTCGGACGGAAGGGACGTGCGCGACGACCGGGACCGCGAATGTGCAGGAGGACTCGTGCCCCGGGTACAGTGGCGCCGCTTGCGAATGGAACCAGGCGGCTCCACTGGGGATAGGCGTCGAAATCCGTGAGCACAGCCCAGGCCTGGTCGGCGGTGCCGTCGATGGGCGTAGAAAGCTCGAACTCGCGTGCCATTCTCATTACCATCTAACGTGCGATTGACCTGCGGACGCGGCCCTGACCGTTCATTCTACCCCTCACCCGCGGGCCGTGGCGGGGTGGACCGGCAGGGGCGTGCGCTGGTTATGCGTCACGGGTCCCTCAGTTATCCGGCGTCGGTTTGTCCCGAAACGCCGGGCTCATAATCTCTTGCGTGGGTCGGATCTTACACGAACCGTTCCACCGACGACGATCGCTGCGCCAATGAGGACGAGATTCTTCACAATGTACTGGCCTTCAATCGTTAGTCCGAAGGGAAATCGGGTAAAGCAAACCTCAGGCAAGAGGAACAGCGGCAGTATGGTCCCCGGCATTTGAAGAAACAATAGGAGAAGTCCGAGTCGGATCAGGGGACGTATTAGCAGACAAACGCCAATCCCGATCTCCCACCACCCAAGAATTGGCACGAATTGGTCGGGTGGAAACCAGTAGACGGTGCGCTTGACGAGCTCTTCGGCGGGACTGATTCCGAGGGGTTTGAGAGCACCAAACCAAATGAAAATCGTTGCGAGCGATACCCGCAAGAAGAAAAGGCCGTACTTCTCCATCCACGTCGCAATTCGCCGATCAACGTGATCGAGACTAACGAACGTCACTGGAGTCCCTCTTGTGCGGAACGTCCCGCCTCACCCGCGGGCCGTGGCTTGCCGAGTACGAACATGAAAGCACAAACTTCAACCCGGTGTCGGGAATCCCGCCTCGTAGGGCGGATAAAACACGTCCGTCTC
>JAZGDW010000157.1:0-10817 GCA_036478295.1 Candidatus Krumholzibacteriia bacterium | reverse complement strand
CTCATGGTCACCGTCCCCCCCACGCGCTCGAACTGGGACTCCTGCAGTACGCGCAGCACCTTGGCCTGCGCGGAATGGCTCATGTCCCCGACCTCATCCAGAAAGAGCGTACCGCCGTCGGCCAGCTCGAACTTGCCGACCCGTCGGGCAACCGCACCGGTGAAGGAACCCTTCTCATGGCCGAACAGTTCGCTCTCGATGAGTTCCTCGGGGATGGCCGCGCAGTTGACCTCGATGAACGCTTCCCTGGAGCGCGGGCTCATCTCGTGGATGGCACGCGCGACAAGCTCCTTGCCGGTGCCGTTCTCGCCCATGATGAGAACGCGGGCGTTGGTGGGGGCGACCTTGGCCATTGTCTCCATGATCGCCGCCATCTCCGAGTGCTCGCCAATTATTCGCGTGTGGCGCTGGACCTCCGCTTTGAGAGAAATGTTTTCGCGGATCAGCCGCCGCTGGGCGAGACCGTTACGGATGACGAGGAGGATGCGGTCCGCGTCGATCGGCTTTTCGATGAAATCGAACGCGCCCAGGCGCGTGGCCTCGACCGCCGTCTGGATGGTCCCGTGGCCCGAAATGATGATGACCGGCAGTTCGGGCTGGCTCTCGTGCAGGCTGGACAAGACTTCCATCCCGTCCAGTCCGGGCATCTTGATATCGAGCAGAGCGAGGTCGACCCGCTCGTTCTCCGCCGCCTGCAATGCACCCCGGCCGTCCTCCGCCAGGACCACTTTGTACTTCTCGTATTCGAGCAATCGCCGCAGCGAATCGCGGATACCTTTTTCATCATCTACGACGAGTATTGTCTTGGCCATGGTTACTTGTCTCAACACTTGGCAACGAGCGGTTTCTTATATCAAAGCAATAACATACCATTTATAATAATGACTACGGCAAAATGTTACGGTCCGCCCCTGCCTCGTTGCCCCACCTCGGTTCGGGTGGATCAGTTTCGCAATTCCGGGGGTATCGCGTGTCGCCGCAAACAGAACCTGCACCCAAAGAGTCCAAGATCCATCTCCGTGATCTCAGTCTCCTCGAGTTGCGCGAGTTCGTGACGGGCCACCACGTGCCCGCGTATCGGTACCGCCAGCTCGTATCCTGGCTCTACTGCAAGCTGGCCAACGACCTGTTGAGCATGACCGACCTGCCGCTGGCCTTTCGAGAGAGCCTCGATAGGGAAGCCGTCGTACACGCCTCGCAGGTCGTGTCGATACAAACATCAAACGTCGACGCGACCCGCAAGTTTCTCTTCGAGCTGTCCGACGGGTCATTGGTGGAATCGGTGCTCATGCGTCACGGCAAGCGCGCCACCGTGTGCGTATCTAGCCAGGTGGGCTGCCCGCTGGACTGCGTCTTCTGCCAGACCGGCATGGGAGTGTTCGGGCGCAACCTGACCAGCGGAGAGATTCTCGATCAGGTTTGCCACCTGAAAGGCGAGACTGGAGAGGACGCCGGGAAAATCCACGTCGTCTTCATGGGTATGGGCGAGCCGCTTTTGAATTATCACTCGGTGGTCAAGGCGATCCGGGTACTCAACGA
Source organism: Candidatus Krumholzibacteriia bacterium (assembly GCA_036478295.1). Lineage (GTDB taxonomy): Bacteria > Krumholzibacteriota > Krumholzibacteriia > WVZY01 > WVZY01 > JAZGDW01. The sequence continues at coordinate 9,278 of JAZGDW010000157.1, read as the reverse complement.
CCCCGAAGGACTCGACATGGGGAGCCGGAGGATAACCGTCTCCACCGCGGGCCTCGTGGGCCGCATCCGGAGCCTGGCCGACGAGCGGTTGCGGTGCTCGCTGGCCGTGTCCCTCAACGCGTCGAGCGACGAGAAGCGCCGGCAGTTGATGCCCGCACTCTCCCGCCATTCCTTAGAAGAAATCCTCGCCGCGGCGGCCTATTTCCACGATAGGAGTGGGAGGCGCGTGACGATCGAGTACGTGCTCTTGCACGGTGTCAACACGTCGCGCGAAGACGCCCGGCTTCTCGGCAAACTGGTGAGAGGCCGACCTTTCAAACTCAACCTCATCCCCTATAATCCGGACAAGGAAGGTCGTTTCGAGAGCATCAGCGACGAGGAGATCGATCGATTCGTCCGCACGCTCCTGCCAGACGCGCCAACGGTCACCGTGCGGCGCAGCAAGGGCCCCGATATCGATGCCGCGTGCGGGCAGCTGTGGACACAGAGCCTGGCACGCACAAAGAGGCCTGTGCAAGAATCCCGCGATTCAGGATAGGGAGGGAGCGGGTTCTTCCACAGGCATGTCCGCCGCCGCATCGGCCGTTATGCCGCCGCATCGGTCGGTACAACGGCTACTTGATCATGAGCAGCTTGCGGCTGACCATGTCATTTCCCACCCGCGCGACGGCGAAGTACGTCGCGCTCGCCACCTCGGTGCCGTTCCGGTCCCGCCCGTCCCACCGTACCCGTACCTCGAGGCCTGTCGGCCGCCCGCCGTACAACTCACGGACCAATGCACCGCGCACGTCGTAAACGCGGATCGTCAGCAATTCGCCGCGTGCAAGAAAATCCACGTCGAGCTCCACGCGAACCACCGTCTCCGGGTTGAACGGGTTCGGGTAATTGCCCACTCTTATGATGTTGGAGCCGCCGGAGAGGACGGGCCTGAGCGCAACGAAAAAGCCCTTCAAATCAGGCACCAGTTCGGGCGAGATCAGATCCATGTTCTCCACGTAGCCGTTGAAATAGGCACTCGGTCCCCCGAAGAGCACACGAAAATCCTCCGCGAATATCTCGCGTGGACGGTCGGCGTGAGACGCCTGGCTGGAATAACGCTCCCCGTCTTCGATGTCGCGAATACGCCGGTAGCCTTGCCACCCGTCCCGTACCCGCACGGGAAAGTAGCGCTCTTGAAACACGTGCCCCATCTCGTGCGCGATGATGTAGGCGGCGGTGGACCGCGGAACCTCGTACACCTGAGGGCTGAGGTACAGACGCCTGCCGAGAGTGGAGCTGACAGGGATGTCCGCACGCGGAAACGGCAACAGGTAAACTTCGACGTCGAGGCTGAGCTCGGGATAGGCAATCTCTCCAAGAAGTTCGACAACCTGGTCGACGGCGAAGGGATGGAACGCACCGTCACCTTTGTTGGCAATCACCGGGTCATTAATATCGGTAATGACGTCCAGACGATCGCCGTTGGCGAGGGTGATGGTGCCCCGGCTCCCGTTGTACGTGGTGCGGATCATGAGGTACTCGGGGGTAAATATCCGTGCCGAAATCCCGTTGGACAGGTCAACGGTGAACGCAGCCTCCGCGGCCCGCACAGCGGGGGCGTGCGCCCCCACTAGAAACACAAATCCCACCAGAACGATTGCGCGTGTGCTGGTGGGATTCCTGGACTTCGCGTACATGATGGTCACCGGGTGATGTGGGTCGGGTCTCCGTTGGAGCCAGTCTCTTGTAAGATATAGTTCTATTTGTAGCTCTTAACTCCAAGCACCTCCAGCCCGGGTTACTGCAACCGATGTTCCCCGACCGACCGTCACGAGAGATCGGCGGAGCGCGACCGGGCATCGTGACGGGACGGTGCGTCTATCCTTTTGACACACAAGCCGAAGCGGAACGCGCGGCGTCGTACCGAGGTCGAGAAAAATCAACGCCGCGAGCGATAAGACCGCAATGGCAGGTCAGCGAAGCCCCGATGCTGGGAACATTGCCCCACTCCCCGCACCCCGGATGGGGAACGTCACCCAGGTCTTGACACAATTTGGATGGTAACGGATCGCCCGGGCACCCGGTCAGAAACGGATTCCGGTCTCGAAGTGAAACCTCGCGTCGCCTCTCGTGTTCGACCCAAAATCGAGACGCACGACGTCGCGCAGCGGCGAATAGAAACGAATCCCGACGCCGGCGGTACCATGGAAGTTTTCTTCGTCGAACTCCGAGGCGTGACGCCAAACGATGCCGCCGTCGACAAACGTGACGAAGACGAGCGAGACGTCGAACTGTTTCACCAACGGGATGTGGAAGACCTTCCGCGGCAGGTAGAGGTAGCGCCACTCGATGGTCTGAAACCACCGGTGAAATCCCGAGAAACGGGCGTCGGGATGGCCGCGCAGCGAACCGGCGCCTCCGAGCTTGACGAGCGAGAACTCGGGGACGTGCCCGAACTGGTAGAGCACATTGGACAACAGACCGATCGTCGATCGCTGGGTCACGTGGAGAAACAGCTTCGACTCGTTTCTCAAATGGTAAAACGTGTCGATGTCACGGTCGAGCGGCAGGCTGGCCCCTACGGCAAAATCAACCACGGCGCCGGTCTCGGGCCGCAAAGGACTGTCCCTGCCGTCAAAGCGGTAGCCGAACTGTGGAGACAGAACCACTTCCCGCACAATGGGTTCCCCACCACCGGCGAGCCGGCTCTTGTCGAGCGACAGGATGAACCGCACCTGGGAAAACCGGATCCGGCTCTCCGTCAGCGGCAGAGCGACGAAGCCGCTGATTCCGAGGTTTTCATGGACCGTGAACTCGGGCGGCGTGTCGCCCCGGTTAAAAAAAGCGACCCGCCCGCCCAGAGAGATGTGCTTCCACCCGATCCAGGGTGTGCTCCAACTGAGCGAGATCCTCTCGTCGTCCCGCTCGTTGCGCTGGTAATTCAAGCTCAGCTGCTCGAGCCGACCGCGAAAGTTCTTGTCCCGCCAGCGCGCCCCGTAGGTGAGCCCTTTCTCGAAGTCAAACTTGACAAACGGCAATATGGACTTGAGAAACAAGTTCGAGCGCTCGGTAACGCTGATGCGCAACGCGGAGTGCCCCGGTGCGAGTGAATCCGCCCGCACCGTGACGGTCGCGAACGGGCTCAGATCGGAAATGAAACGCAGGTCGCGCCTCATAATCTCCGGGTCGAGGACGTCGCCGGGGCGCGTTTCCATCTCGCGAAGCAGTACATAACCCTTGGTGTTCCGGTTGCCGGTCACGACGATGGAATCAACCACGGTGCCGTACGCGCCGGCGATGTCGCTGTCATCGACGATGTCCGCGTATCCTGTAGACGCGATGAGGAGAATGAGGAGGGCGAAACCACCACGCATGATCAACCGACTTCCGGGCGAACACATGTGGGTACATTACGCACCAAGGGGGTCTTTGCAAAGACGAAATTCGGGCTTACGAGCGACTGCCGGTACCAGCCACGCTGCGGGCTTACGCACCTGGCTCGGGTAAGGGCGGGGTGTCGGAGGCGGCTGGCGCCGGCAGTGTCGCGCAACCCTTGTTCCCGAAACGGCTCACGAAGATCGCGCCCAGCCCGACGAGGTCGGCAAACAGACCGATGAGCAGGCCCAGCACGATGAACAGAAATCCAGGCGCACTGCCCAGGGGCCATAGTGAAATACCCACTCCAACTAGTGCGGGTATGAAGAGGATGGACGTCCCCACGAGGACGATGGCGAAGGGGTTTTGTGTCTGCAGGTTTATCTTCTTGTTGACCTTGACGCCGATTGCGTACGCCGCGACGGTGCGGGACATGATCCAGACAGCGATACAGCTCACGACGAGCATTCCCGCCAGAGGCGACCCGATAATTGTGATAATCAAAATGCAGCAGATGATGGGTACGACGATGCTACCGACGAACAGCACCAGAAACCCGGTACCGAAACACTTGAGCACGCCGGCAGCCGCGTGTTCCTGGCTGCGGAGCACGCGATCCCTGAGAAACAGGACAATGATAAAAGAGAGAATTACGCAGATGAAGAACGCAACCGGCACGCAGAAGAAGCTGACGAACGGTCGGCGCCCGGCAAAGAAATGGGGAAAGCTGATGGATATATCGTCGAACTCTACCCGCTCTCCGTGAATGATGACATCGGGTTCCTCGAACAGCGTCCCGCCCAGCACCACCACATCGCCGCCGACCTCCGCGCCGGAGAGAATCTCGGCGTCCCCGGCCATCACCACTATATTACCGATGACCTTTCCCTTGACCGTTACATCGCCGCCGAAAACCACGATGTCGCCGCCCACCAGGTCGCCGTACTCCACGTAAATGTCTTCACCGAAGCGGACGATGTCCGTGCCCAGCTCGCGATAGCGGCGCACGCCGGTGGTGCCCGCCTCGACACGCCGACTCCCCGCCCCAACGCTGTCCGTGGGCGACTCCCTGGTGTCTTCGATACGGATGCCGTGTTCGTCGATCTTGATGCTGAGGGAATGTCTGGAGCGCGGCTTCTCATCGACAGCAACGCTGTCTTCAGATTGTGCCGATATATCGGAAGGAAGAAAAAGCGCACCGAGAAGCAGAGCGGCGCATACCAGGCCGGCCTTCTCAAAACGAGAATGATGCATGCCCCGTGCTCCCCCTGTGATTGACCCGGGCGTACCACGCCCCACCCACGGTCAACATGAGAAGAATAAACAGCGCCGGTAGCATCAGCACATCACCGGCCGTGGAGACGACAGAGAAACCCGCGTGGAGGACGGTCTTTACCGTTCGCAGGTTCTTTTCCACATTGTCGACGACCCTCGTGATGGCATTCCCGCTAGCTAGCCAGTCCTGAACCGCCACCAAGGCACCCGTCACCACAACCGCGCCCTTGCCCGCCAGACCGGTCAGCGGTTGAATGGTCGCCGGAAAAAGCGACAGCGCTACCAGGCACAGCATGGCCGAGGCCAGCGCCACCCGTGACCGGGTCCTGAGCCACCGCACCCCGACCCGCCGGACCGCCGCCGTCTCTGCGATGCGGCCCGTGGCCTTCAGCCCCACAATCACGCGGTCCGCAAACCCCCGGGGCGGGGTCTCGGGCCTCATGTCATCCATGAGCGCGGTCAGGGCCTGGTAGGTCCTCAACTCGCTCGCGCACCGGGCGCACTTCGAACGATGCCGCTCCAGCGGCTCGGTGTCGCGGGTGCTCAGGCGACCGTCGATGAGATCCTGGATCAAGGCATATGCGTCTTTACATTTCATGGTGAGTCACGTTTTTGCTTGTCTATTACGAATAACTCCGCCCTCTGTTTCAACAAAAAAATGCGGTGTTCTCTGGACATTGCGGTCACCTGTAATTAATTACGGATATTCCCCCCAAAAGATGCGGTCAAAATCGCCTTCCCCTCACTCGCACCGAGCTCTGAGCTCGTCTTCTCTCATAATTCATTGTTACACATAATATTACAACATATCCTCTCCGGCCAACCGGTTCTTGAGCATTTCCCGCGCCCGGTGAATGCGGGCCTTGACCGTGCCGAGCGGCACTTCGAGCGTTTCCGCGATCTCCTCGTAGGAGAGATCCTGCTGGTGCCGAAGCAGGATCATGATCCGGTAATGGGGGGGCAGGCTCTCGATGGCCTCCTTGAGACGCTCCATCTTCTCCCGGCCTATCATCGTCTTCTCGGGGTTGTCCTCGCGCGACTCGTACTGGCGCGAGAATTCCCCGGCGGCGCTCTGTATGGGCTGGTCCAGCGGCAGGGTCTCGAGCTTGCGCTTGCGGATGGAATCGATACACAGGTTGGACGTGATCTTGAAGAGCCAGCTGGAAAACGCGTAGGAGGGATTGTACCGCTCCAACATCGCGAAGACCTTCATGAAGGACTCCTGCGCCAGGTCCTCGGCCTGCTCCCGGTTACGAACCATGCGCAGGCAGATGCTGAACACCGCGCGTTCGTACTTGACCAGGAGCGCCCGGAACGCCCGCTCGTCGCCCTTCCTGGCGCGGAGAATGAGTTGCTTGTCCTCTTCTCTTACCACTGGATTCTCATTGCGTTCGGATTCTCCACACCGGCAACGCCGTCCGGCGCGCGGCGTAGACGCTGCTCATGCGGCCGGCCAATTTAGCTTGACACATTAGCCAATGTGTTTCTACAGTTTGTTTTACCCTGCTTTCCTAACTCACAACCTGACGCGGAGAGGCAGCAGCCGCTCGATGATGACCTCCATTGAATACGTACACGCCCGCGAGATCCTGGATTCAAGAGGACTGCCCACGATCGAAGTGGAGGTGGGACTGGAGTGTGGTGCAATGGGCCGTGCCGCCGTGCCGTCCGGGGCTTCCACGGGCACTCACGAAGCACTCGAGCTCCGGGACGGCGACAAGTCGCGTTACCAGGGCAAGGGCGTGCTGAACGCCGTCGACAACGTCACGGAGGTCATCGCACCGGAGATCCTCGATCTCGACGCCGTCGACCAAACGCATATCGATCACCTGACGATCGAACTCGACGGCACCGAGAACAAGTCCAGACTCGGCGCCAACGCCACCCTCGGCGTGTCACTGGCCGTCGCCAAGGCCGCCGCCGAGGCCTGCGAGCTTTCGCTCTACCAGTACATCGGTGGTGTGTCCGCCCGTACTCTGCCCGTTCCCATGATGAACGTCCTCAACGGCGGCGCGCACGCCGACAACAACGTCGATCTGCAGGAATTCATGATTATGCCGCTCGGCGCTGAGACGTTATCCGAAGCGCTGCGCATGGGGTCGGAGACATTCCATGCCATGAAGAGTTACTTGAAGGAAAAGGGATACAACACGGCGGTCGGCGACGAAGGCGGGTTCGCTCCGAATCTCAAGTCCAACGACGAAGCGGTCGAAGTGGTGCTCGAGGGAATTTCGCGCGCCGGCTACAAGCCCGGCTCCGACATTGCCGTCGCAATCGATGCCGCCGCCAGTGAGTTCTATAAGGATGGCAAGTACCACCTCAGCGCCGAAGACAAGACGCTGGGCAGCGACGAGATGATTGAGTTTTATTCGAAGTGGCTCGAACAGTACCCGATCGTTTCGCTGGAGGATGCCCTGGCCGAGGATGACTGGATCGGTTGGAAGTCGCTAAGCCAAGCGTTGAACCCGAAGCTGCAGATTGTCGGCGACGATCTGTTCGTCACCAACAGGACTCGTTTGCAGCGCGGCATCGAGAACGGCATCGCGAATTCGATCCTGATCAAACTGAACCAGATCGGCACCCTGTCCGAGACGCTCGATACAATCGACACGGCGAGAAGCGCCGGTTACACGTGTGTCATCTCTCATCGCAGCGGCGAGACGTCGGACACCACGATCGCGCATGTTGCCGTCGCGACTAACGCCGGCCAGATAAAGACGGGCAGCATGTCGAGAAGCGAGCGGATCGCCAAATACAACGAGCTGATACGCATCGAGGAAGAGTTGGGCACGGTGGGCTTTTTCCCGGGCCACGCGGTGTTTCCGAACCAGAAGCAAGGGCGGCAATGAGATACTGGCAGTCCGACAGAAACAGGCCGCGCAAGCGGAAGAAGCGCAAGGTCTCGTCCGGTGGTTCCCGGCGATCGATTACGTCGGGGGGCAGTCTCAGAAACTACCCGTTCCTGCGCAGTTTCTATCAGCACCAGGCTGAAATCAGCGTCGGCTTTCAGAAGTTTTTCTTTTTTCTTGCCATCGCAAGTCTGCTGTACGTTTTCATTTTCGGTGAGGCCGGCACCATCAGCATTCTCGCCCTGAAGCAAGAAAAGGCGATGCTCGCAGAGAATCTCGCCATACTGGTCAGCGACACCGAAAAACTGCAGAAGGAAATCAACAGTCTCAAGGACGAGCCCTTCAAGATGGAACAGCTCGGCCGGGAGCGGTATGGCTACATCTATCCCGGCGACAGGGTTTACAAGATCATTTACCCCCAGAAGTTGAAATAGAGATCTTCGCTCCGGCAGCGGGGACGCTCTCTCGGCACAGGCCGTCGGCGCTGAGGTCCGCTTACTCCAAGCAGGCAGGGGGCTCAATAATCTCATTCTGGGCTCTTGACATTCCGCCGGAGTCCGTATACATTAGCGAAACCTTGACGCGGGGTGGAGCAGTCTGGTAGCTCGTTGGGCTCAACCAGCAGGATCGGGATGAATACGAAACTCAAGGGAGATTTGGCCGAGCAGGCAGCGGTTCTTCAGGCGCTCAAGCATGGCTGGGGTGTCCTGAAACCTCTGGGCGATCGGTTGCCATACGACCTAGCCTTCGACGTAGATGGCAGTCTAGTCCGAGTTCAGGTCAAGTATGCATGGCTTGACAGGCGGACCGGAAACTACGTCGTTGATACTAGGCGGACGAAAACGAACCGTCGCAGGATGGTTCGAGACGTCTACGACGCAACGGATTTTGAATTCGCTCTGGCTTATGTGGGAGATTTTGAGATCTTCTACGTCTTCCCGGTTGAAGTATTCGTCGGTTACGGAAGCGGCATTCACCTGGTAGTAACCGAAAAGCGTCAGCGAAAACCGCGTTCGGCAGCGTATCGCGACGCATGGAACCTGATCCAGCAATGGGCTGTACACGGAGAAACTCGTGTGCGAACACCTGTCAAATTCGGGGAAGCCGTTGGTGAGGTAATCCCGAGCCAAGCTCTGAGTATCTCAGAGAAGGTGTAGAGACTTGACGGCAGGCGCCCTAACAGCCTTTGAAAGAAGCGCTGAGGGTGAAGAGAAAGTCCAGACCACAAACCGATAGTGGGCAGCGAAAGCTGTAGTGGTACGCATAACCCAAAGGTCGCAGGTTCAAATCCTGCCCCCGCTACCAACACCAAAAGATTCCCGGTGTCCAACGAATTGGGCGCCGGGAATTTTCTTATACGCACCCTCGCGATTCTCTCCTTCGGATTCACCTCGATTTTCTCAACAAACAGACTGACCAGTTCCTTCCGTTCTTCGCGCGTTCCCTCGGCGAAAACCTCGTCGAAACCGCGTATGCACTCAATGGCGTCGCGAACAAACGCATCTGTTCCGTGAGCCCGCACGGCTTGCTTTCGAATGTCCTCTTCACGCAGCACCCACCCGTCACGCTCCTCCTTGAGCTTCGCGAGCTTCTGGTCGACGAACTCCTTGTTGGTCACCGTCAGGCAATCCAACAGCTCGTCAATTCGCCCATTGATCTCGCTGATCCGCTCTTTGCAGTGGCGTCGCTCGTGTTCTATGTCGCGGTTCGGCTTTAGACTCTCCCGGATCAGCGTCTGGAGCAGCTTCTCACCACCCTCACCGAGGAACTTCGTAACTGTTGAACGAATGCCAGCTACGA
>JAZGDW010000156.1:0-3662 GCA_036478295.1 Candidatus Krumholzibacteriia bacterium | reverse complement strand
CTGCCGGCGGGACAGGCTGATTAATGCCAAATCCATCGGAGAGGATGATGCGATGGAGCTGTCGTATTACGTAAAGTTGAAGAATGTGAACGACGGCAAGGAGTTGATCAGCGAGTTGAAGCGCGTGGAAGGCGTGCGTCACGTCAATCTATTCTTCGATGACGAGCATTTCTATGCGTAGATGCGGCGGGCGAATTGCGGACGAAGACTCGCGGCGTTCCCGAACCCAAATGTAAGTGTAATCGTACACAAGGTCGCCTTGGCGGTCTGACGACATCAATTGGATTGCTCAAAATGGCTTGTCAAGAGGACAGAACGATGAGAAATGAAAAGTTGAAGTCAGTTCGTTTGGTGGCGCTTGGCCTGGTGGCCTTCTCGATGGCCAGTGTGTCGCCCGGCGCGCCCGCGCGCGCGCAGGGTTGGCCCGCGATTTTCGACCCGCTGCAGCTTCTCACGCTGGACCTGACCATGGACCCGGCGGATTGGACGGCCATCCAGAGCGATGGGACCTTTCTTGTCGAGGTGCCGGCGATGTTGTCGACGGGCAGCGAGACGCCGATCCTGGTCACGGTTCGCCGCAAATTTGGCGACCCGCTGACGGGTACGCCGGCGTTCACAAAGGTCTCGTTGAAGATTGACGTTAACGAACTGGTCGCCGGCCAGCTCTGGCACGATCTCTCGAAGATCAGTCTCGAAAACGGCGACGACACCGATGTCATCGCAGAATGTTTCGCCTGGTATTGTCACCGACTTGCCTCCGGTTCGGTAGGGTACGGATATGAGGCCGGACTGGCCTCATGGGTAAAGCTGAATATCAATGGGATCTACACGGGCGTATACGTCAATCCAGAGCAGCGTAACAAGCGGATGCTGAAGAGCCGCAACCTGTGGACTGTCGGTACCACGTGGCTTTACAAGAATACCAGCGAAAATGAAACCGAACTCATCGCCGGCGATATCGCTGGCAGCCCGACCCATCAATCGCTGTGTTATTTCCCCTTCGCGGACGCGCCGACATGCTTAGCACCCGATGCAGCCACCCTCGCGACCCAACTGCCGCCGTTGTTCAACATGCAAGCGATGCTCACCATGGCCGCCGTTAACGCGTTCGTCCAGGACCCGGACGGCCTGTTCCCCAAGGGCCACAACAGTTATTTTGTCGACTTTCTCTCCGCTGCCCCGCGCATGTACTTTCCGTGGGACCTGGACGCCGTGCTGGTCGGCGGCGTAGGAACCTTCCCCGTGGGCTCGTACGCCGATCTGCTCCTGGCGGTGCCTGAGTTCCGCACCCAGTACATGGAGATCATGTTCCAGCTGCTCTCCGGACCCCTCAACCAGGTGGACATCACCGGGTTTCTCAACGCGGCCGAGACCCTGCTGACGACGCCGCTGACGGCAGACCCGAACAACCAGCTTGGAGGGGTAACGGTCGCGCAGCGCTTCGACGTCATTCGCACCTGGTCGGCGCAGCGCAGGGGGGAAGTATTGGGTGACCTGCCCGTCTGTCTTCTGTTCCCGTCGAGTCTGGACTTCGGCACCGTCTCGGGGAGTAAAGATACGACCTTTGCGATCAGCAACCTGGGGGTCGAGCCACTGAGCGGTAACGTGAGCGAATCTTGCGGCCAGTTCGAGATCATCTCGGGCGGAGGCCCGTTCACCCTGGCGCCTGCCGGGGGTAATATGCAAATTCAAGTGCGGTTTACGCCGACGGCGTCCGGACCACAGAATTGCACTATTGACTTGGGCACGGCGTTCTGTAACACCGTCACGGTCACGGGTATCGGTGACGTCGCCACGGGAATCGGTACGATCAACCCTCCGACATTTGTGCTTCACCAGAATCATCCAAACCCTTTCCGCCAGACCACCCGAATCGAGTTTGCTTTGCGCGATGAGGGACCGGTGGCGCTGGATGTGTACGATGTTTTGGGCAAGCTCGTGCGAAGGCTTGTCGACGGTGCGTTGCCCCCGGGAACGTACTCAGAGGTATGGGACGGCCGCGATAGTCATGGCAACGATGTGGCCAGCGGCGTTTACCTGTACCGCCTCACTACGGCACGCCAAACATTTACCCGCAAGGCGATTCTGTTGAGATAGTCTGCCGGGGTTTTCCGCAATAGCCTGTGTTACAAGAGGGGCCTCCATTTCGGGAGGCCCTTTTGTCCGGGAACCGGTCCGGAACTCGATTTGACAATCGTGAATCCTACAGCTCGCGCCACGAGAGAATCACCACGGGGAATGAAGATGCCAGGGCGGTCGTGATGGCCTCTTCGCTGTACAGGACGGTGGCACTACCGGCGGCAAAGTTGTAGTCAGCAGTACCCTTCACGATCATCGACCCGAGTATCCACGGGCCGCCTTGCAAATCGAGGTCTCCCTCTACGAAGATAATTCCCTTGTAGCTGAAATCCCCGCCTCCCTCCAGGTTACCGGTGACGTACAACAATCCGGATCCGACGAGATTGCTGTTTACGTCTGCGTTGCCCACGATGTAGGTGATCCCGTCCCAGGGATCCCCGGGGCCTGGAATCGCCGTGAAATCAGCACCGGCCAGGAGCTGGGCGAGTTCGGGGTCGGAGATGCCCAGCGTCTCCGCCAGGGTGTAAAAGGGATTCGCAGAAGCGGTATCCGTGGGTGTGGGGTCGCCCAAAATGGTCGGTGTACCCGCCTCATTCACCTCATCGCCGGTGGTGACGATGCCCACCAGGCCGCCCGTCGGCAGGTGCCACGCGGTACACGCGGGGGGCTTCGTTCCAACGGGTATCGTGATATCGTGGTTGTGGCCACAGAAATCCGGGGTACCGTCCACGTCAATGGGTCTATCCACGTACATGGCTCCCAGCGACCGCGCCAGCATAGTCTTCTTGGTTAGCTCCGTCTGAACACTGCGGGTGGCGTTTCCCCACTGCCCCGTTACCGTGACGACCTCGACCGGGAATCCCGAGGTAAAGTTTTCCGGCGGCACCTGCTTCGGATCATAGAGAACGATTTCATCGGGGTCGCGGACGGTGTCGGCGTTTCGGTCTTCCCATTTGTGTTGGACGCTCAGTACACCTTCCCCCCCGGCCGGCGGGCTGTAGATCACATAGGGCTGGTTGGGATCCTGTATGGTACCGGTAGTGACCAGGCTGCCGCCGCCCGCCGGCGCGGCACCCGGGTCGGTGAGATAGATCCGGGTTTCCCAATTGGGATCGTAGGGCTTGGCGTCACCGATGGAGATGTCTCCGGTCCAGGGGCCGATGGTGGCCTGGGTGGGGGGAATCACAATACGGTGGATGGCCTCGTTCAGACCCGCTTCGGCCACGGAAAAGGCCTGCGTGGTTACGCGTTGATTGCCCGAGATCTTGAGATCCATGGAGGAAATCATCGCCAGCGAGGATCCGATGACCGCTACGGCAAACAGAATCAGTAGCGTAACCACCAGAATACTGCCGCCCTCGCCCTCGAGACTACGGTTGCTTCTATTCTCCATAATCATGTGTCCTTTCCAAAGCTGCGTTACAGGTATCCTGCTCTTGAAAAACGATAAAGAGGTCGCCCGGAACTCACCGCCTGTTTGAAATGTACGTCGAGAGTGTTGTCGAACTGTCGGCGCTTCCTGTCTGAAAGCTAACCGTGACATTTACGGTCTTCATGTCCTGGACCGGGGCATCGTCGGCCAC
>JAZGDW010000155.1:0-14112 GCA_036478295.1 Candidatus Krumholzibacteriia bacterium | reverse complement strand
CCTGCCGCTGCTCGAGCACTACAGCTCATCGGTAACGATGTACGCGGGTTTCTATACCCTCTTCTTCTTGTTCCTCAGCGCGCTCATCTTCCGGCGCAAGGACGTCGTGTGATGCAGTGGCGGCACTTGCGCAAGAGTTGTTTTTGGCTGGTCGGTGTGGTGCTCTTCGCTGGACTGTCATGGACGACGGTGCGCTTGCAGCCGTACCGGTACCGCCCCTACTTGCACGAGACGCTCTACCTGCCGTCCGGAAAATTCGTCAGCGAGCTCGCGCTGGGCTACAGACAGATCGCCGCCGACATCGTCTGGCTGTCGGCGATCCAGTACTACGGCGATTACCGGCAGGAGAACCACAGCCTGGCCTACTTCGAAGGCCTCATCGACATTGTGACAACGCTGGACCCGCACTTCATCTTTGCCTACCTCTTCGGCGCCCTCGTGGTCGCCGAAGATGCCGGTGACTTACGAAGCGGGATCGAAATCCTCAAGGCCGGCATGGTGAAAAACCCGCGTGCCTGGCAACTTCCGTTCGAGATCGGCTTCATCAGTTATCTAAACAAGGTGGACTTCGCGTTAGCGGGACGTTATCTCAACCTGGCGTCCAGGATGCCGGAGGCGCCAGAGCGCGCCCGGCGCTTTGCCGCGTTCGCCTACGCCCAGGCCGATCAGGGGGTGCCCGCCATCCGGCTGTGGGAGGAGTACATGGAACACACCGCCAACCCGCTGTTGAAGGAGATGGCCCAGCGTTACATCGACAAGCTCAAACAGGGCAAACCACTACGCAGGCAGCCGGAAGACCATGAGTGATCCATATCCCCTCACCCTGTCCTTTGTGTTCGGGCTCCTCCTCGGCAGCTTTTTCAACGTCGTCATCTACCGGCTGCCGCGCGGTGAGTCGGTGGTCGGGGACCGCTCGAGGTGCCCGCAGTGTAAAGCGTTGATACGATGGTTCGACAACATTCCCCTGGTAAGCTACGTGAGTCTCAAGGGCCGGTGCCGTCAATGCTCGTTTTCGATCCCCGGCAGGTATCCGGCGGTCGAGCTGTTGTCGGCACTTATTGCCGCTCTGGTCGTGTACCGCTACGGCCTCACCTTGCAGGGTGTGTGGGTTTACGGGTTCATCTCCACGCTGCTCATCGTCACCTTCATAGACTGGTCCCACCGGATTATTCCCGACGTCTTGTCGCTGGGTGGGGTCGTGTTCGGGTGGGTGGGGGCCGTCGTGTGCCTCGATCTGAATCTCGTCGAGTCCCTGATCGGCTCCGCGGTTGGTGGCGGGCTGATCCTGGGCATCGCCCTGCTCTACAGGAGCCTGCGCAAAGTCGACGGCATGGGGGGCGGAGACGTCAAGCTCATGGCCATGATCGGCGCCTTCCTCGGCTGGCAGATGGTTTTTCCGGTGCTGTTCCTGGCCTCGCTCGTCGGATCGGTCTACGGCGTCTACCTCATGCGCAAGGGGGGCGGCAGCGGTAAGACCGCGGTGGCCTTCGGTTCGTTCCTCGCCCCGGCCGCGACCCTGATCTTTGTCCTGGGCGCGCAGCTCTGGGATCTCTACATGGGCCGATAGCGCGCAACTCCTTTTCCAGTAATTGCATTGTGCAGTTTGCAACATGGCTGAGACCAGCACTCCTTCAGCGGTGGGTACGTGTAATGCGTTGTCGGGTAAATAGGTTATGACGAGTCGGGTGGCGACACAGAATGGCATATTTGTTGCGAACAGCGGGTGGCAAGGTCAAAGAACACTAGGCATTCTGATCCTCTGCAACTGGAGTCCTGGGGGATTGCAACACGACATCCGAAGCGTACTTCCTTAGAGAAGGCTGGTGCAGACATGAAGTTGTTTTCCAAAAAGAGCAAGTCGTCGGTTGGTCTGGATATCGGGTCTAGCCTGATCAAGATCGTGGAAATCGATCATTCCGGCGAATTACCGGTTCTGATCAGGTACGGCGTCACCAAGCTGCCGCCAGAAGCGATCGTCGAGGGCGAGATCATGGACCGGAGTCTGGTGATCGAGGGGATCCAGGAATGCATGGCCAAGGCGAATATCGAAAAGAAGGAAGTTATTTCCGCCGTGTCCGGACGCGCGGTCATCGTCAAGAAGGTCGTCATGGACAAGATGAACCCGGACGACGCCAAGGAAGCGATCTTTTGGGAAGCGGAACAGCACGTGCCGTTCGATATCGATGACGTGTGTCTTGACTTCGAGATCCTCAAGGAGGACGTCGGCGCCAATCAGATGGAGATTTTGCTCGTGGCCGCGAAGAAAGAAATGGTCAACATACACGCCGACCTGATCCGGGACGCGGGCTTCGAGCCGGTCATCATCGACGTCGATTCGTTCGCCGTCCAGAACGCCTACGGGGTGAGCGTCGGTGAAGTGTGGAACGGCGTCACAGGGCTGATAAACATCGGCTCGGATGTTACCAATATCAACATCGTCCAGGACAACATTCCGCTGTTTACGAGGGATCTCAGCGTCGGCAGCAGCATGTTCATCGAGGCGTTGCAGCGGGAGACGGGCGTAAGTTTCGAAGAAGCCGAAATGCTGGTCGCAGGCGAAGGCGAGATCGAGGACGAGGATAAGGTCCGTTCCATTATTGCCGATACCTGCGAGGATCTGTCGATGGGTATCGAGCGGTCCGTGTCGTTTCTGAAAACCGCCGGGGACGCGGAACAGCTCGACGAGGTTGTCATCAGCGGTGGCGGTGCGCGCATTCCCTGGCTGCCCGAGATCCTCAGCGAAAAGCATAACATCGAATTCAAGATGAACGACTGCGTGACCAGTATCCAGCAGGACGACAAGCTGATGTCGAACAGCGTCGATGATCTGGAAAAAGTCGCGCCACTACTGACCGTTTCGCTTGGCCTGGCCCTGCGAAGGGAGAACGACTAAATGATCAAGATTAATCTACTCCCAGCGTCGGAAAGATCGACAAAACGGCGTTTCACGATGCCGGCGTTCTCCGGTGGCGGCACGATGCTGGTTTGGGCGCTGGTCATCGTCGGAATCTACGCCGGTATGGTCGTGGCCATGGCGACCCTGCAGGGAAGAAGGATAAAGGAGCTCGAGCACAAAGTAGCGGACGCGCGCAAGGAAGCAGCCGAACTGGCCCCCCAACTGGAGCGGATCAGAATTCTGACCAAGGAGAGGGAAGAGGTAAACAGGCGGCTCGGTATTATCGCGAGCTTGGACAAGGATCGTTACTTCCGGGTTCAGATTCTCAATGACATCAGTCAAAAAATGCCCGCGAACTGCTGGTTTACCTCAGTAAAGGAACAATCGCCGACGTCGATGGCGATCGAAGGCATCACCTTTTCGAATTACATAATCGCGGACTTGATGAATAACCTCGGCAAATCGGATCGCTTCGGTCAGGTCGATCTGACAATTGCGCAGGAGGGGAAATTGCTGGATCACAGCGTGGTCAAATTCACTCTGCAATCGACGATAACCTCACGCTAGCAATTTGAGAGCAAAGTCAGGAACGACGAAAGGCGCGTCATGAACTTGAGAGATCCAAAAGTTGTGAAAATACTGCTCGGAGCGGTAGTCATCTGTATGCTGAGCTACCTGTACTTCGGCACCACGTTGCTGCCCTTCGGTTATCAGGTGCGCAAGGCTCGCATCATGGAGCTCGAGCAGGAATTTTCCAAGCTGGACGCGGACCTCGAGAAGGCCAGGAAAATCGTGGGCAAGCTGGCACAGCTCGAGGCCGAATATGACAGGCTTCACGATCAGTGGCTGGATGCGCGTGAGCTGCTGCCCGAAGAGCAGGAGATGCCGAATCTGCTCAGAAAAGTGACTACGGCCGGGAACAAGGCCGGCGTGGAATTCATGCTGTTCCAGCCAACCCCTGTCGAGATCAAACCTGATTACAAAGCACATCCCATCAAAATCAAGGTCCGGGGCGGTTACCACCAGTTGGGGATTTTCCTCAGCAGGCTCGCCAATATGGACCGCATCGTGAACGTATCACAACTTGACGTCGTCTCGGCCAATACGGTCAGGGGCGCCCGGGGACGCAAGTCCGAAGACAGCAGAAACACCGTCGTGGCGAGTTTCACACTTACGGCGCACACGCTGATAGAAGGAGCTGCAAATGAGATCGCTGCCGAATAGAAACGTACTCATGGGCGCGATGGCGGTTGCCGTCACCTTGTCGGTTCTCGTGTTTCATGGGACTGCGCTGCGCGCCGAAACCAAGAATAAAAAGAAAACGAACATCCGTGCGAACAGCTACTACTACAGCGCGTTCAACCGGAGAGATCCGTTCGCCTCGTTGGTAGTGGGCGAATTCGTTAGCGAGAAGAAAATGTCGCCCATCGAGCTGGGTCGCGTACAGCTTGTGGGTGTCGTAAAAGGTGAGCTGGACCGTTTCGCCCTGCTTGAGGACAGCAAGGGGTTCAGCTACATCCTGAGAATCGGTGATCGCATCAAGAACGGCTCCATTGTCGCCATAGGTGACAGATCAATGGTCGCCCGGGTGACCACCTTCGGACAGACGCGAAAGTTGACATTGCACCTGGCCAAACGAGGAGAAGGAGACAGAAAATGACAAGGCTCTTCATGATCCGCAAAACAGCAGTGGTCGGCTTGCTCGCGGCCGCGCTGGCTGTGAGCAGCACGGTAAGAGGCGATACCTCGAGCGTGAATTCGCTGAGGGTCGAAAAGGGTAGTGGGTCGGCGAGCTTCATCATTTCCAAGATGGGGGCCATCGACGTACAGGATTTCATGATGGAAGACCCACCGAGACTGGTGCTGGATTTCCTGGGTGCAAAACACGACCTGGCCGGTAACAAGTTTGACGGCGACGGCGACTTCGTCCGGCGCGTCAGAAGCAGCCAGTTCAGTTTCGATCCCGATCAGGTGACGAGAATCGTTTTCGACCTCGAAGAGAATGTCTCGTACGAGGTATCGAATCTGAGCCAGTCGGTGACAGTTCGTTTTTTCAAGAAGGACGGCGCTGCCGAGGCGGCCGCGAAGCCAAAGACCATGGACAGTTCGGTGGCACCGATCGGAATGGCCGATGCGGCGCGCACCATTCAGCCGCTTCCGCCCAAGAACACCGTTGAGGCGGCCGACAAGGATGCCGGCAACGCCGGTGACAAGGGCAGCACGCTATGGAGCCAGCTGACGAAGAACGACGCAGATGAGCAGCCGGCGACAAAGCCGGCGACCACCACGTCGTGGACCCGGCCAGAGTCCGGTACGGACGCCGCGGGCACCGACACAAAGAGCACGTCGGCCGCAAGTGACGACACCAAGGCCAAGTCGGAGCCCGCCGACCAGGAGCCGCCGCGGCCGGCCATGCCGTCATGGATGAAGCCGTCTTCGACCGCGAAGACGCCGGCGAGCGGCACCACCCCGCGGAGCAGCCGGCAGAACCCTCCTCAGATGAAGACACAGGGGGCCAGGGCGTTTCAGACCGGGATGGTTCGGAACAGGAACATGACTATCGACGTGCAGAACGCGAGTATCAAAACGGTTCTCCGCAGCGTGGCGGAGTTCTCCAACACCAATATCATCTCCGGACCCGAGGTCGAAGGCAAGGTAACCGCCCACCTCAAGAACGTACCCTGGCGCCAGGCGCTCGATATCATTCTTAAATCCCACGGCTTCGGTTGGCGGGAGGAATACGGCGTCATCCGCGTGTCGACGATCGACAAGCTGACCAAGGAAGAACTGTCGCTCCAGGTCGCCGCGCGCAAGAAGGACGACCTGTTGCCTCTGCACACCAGGATCATGCCGCTGAGCTTCGCCAAAGCGGGCGAAATAAAGAAGGCCCTGAAAGAGATTCTGACCGGCCGCGGATCGATCGCGATCGAGACGGGCCGCAATGTGCTCATCGTGAACGACATCGAAAAGGTCCTCAACAAGATCGAATCGATGGTCACAGAGCTCGACCGCCGGACCCGCCAGGTCGAGATCGTCGCCAAGATGGTGGACGTCGACTACGAGGCCAGCCAGGAAATGGGGATTCGCTGGGATGCGCTCAATCTAACCGCGGGGGAAGCCTTCGGTTCAGGTATCATCGACGCGCGTTCCGCTGGCCCGGTAGGCACCTTCCGCGTCGGGACGATCCAGTCGTGGGGCTCCATCGAGGCCCTTGTGGACTTGCTCGCGCAGGAGAACCGCGCCAACATCATCTCGAACCCGCGCATCGTGACCACGGACAATCGTGAAGCGACTATCCTGGTGGGTAAGGAGATCCCGTTGATCGTGTCCGATGAAGCCGGCAACCCGATTACCGAGCTCACCAAGGTCGGTATCATCCTCCGCGTCACGCCGCACGTGAACAAGGACAACTCCATCACGCTCGACCTGCATCCCGAGGTGAGTGAGTTAAGTTCGCAGGCGACCGTTCAGGGTGGTGTCATCATCTCACTCAGCGAGGCGGACACGCGGCTGGTGGTCGCCAATGGAGAGACCGCGGTGATGGGAGGATTGATCAGCGAGGTGGAAAGCTCGCTCGAACGGGGGATTCCGATTCTCAAAGATATCCCCCTGATAGGTAACTTCTTCAAGCTGAG
This sequence comes from Candidatus Krumholzibacteriia bacterium, assembly GCA_036478295.1. GTDB lineage: Bacteria > Krumholzibacteriota > Krumholzibacteriia > WVZY01 > WVZY01 > JAZGDW01. Next base: position 7,581 of record JAZGDW010000155.1, on the reverse strand, counting down.
AAGCACGATCAAGAAGAAGCGTGAGTTGATCATCTTTGTGACCCCGACCATCGTTGAGAGCGGTACCGAGGTTGGCATGGGTTCCGGACAGGAGTTTGACACGGGATTCGACGAGTAGTTCCAGAAGACTATTGCCCCGATCCCGAGCGGCGAAGGCGGCAGAGCAAACAGCTTGCTTTGCCGTCTTCCTGCGTTTAGTCTCAAGGTAGAACCGCGTTCCCCGCATCGGTGCTGCGCGGCCGCCGGATCGCCTTCAGTTATGGCAAAGAGGAGTTATCAAGTACGCGTCCTCGCCGGTCAGTTCAAAGGCCGGCGGTTGAAGTACCCCGACGCCCCCACCGTCAGGCCCACGATGCAGCGCACGAAGGAGTCCGTGTTCGCGTCGCTTGCTGGGGAGGTGGCGGGGGCGATGTTCATCGATCTCTACGCCGGCGCCGGTGGCATCGGAATCGAGGCGATCAGCCGCGGAGCCGCTTTCGTTCATTTCGTCGAGTGCGGGCGTGCGGCACTCGACTGCCTGCGGGAGAACCTGGCACGCTGCGGGATTGCACGGGATCGTTTTCGCGTGCACGCGGCGGATGCATTCGATTTCCTGGGTGCTGCGGCGTCGCGTGACATCCGACCCAACCTGGTCTACGCGGACCCACCCTACGCGGTGGACCCCGGTGTTTTGCTGGAGTTTCTCGCGCGGATCGACTATCCTCCCGGTGGCCTGGTCGTGCTCGAGCACCCCAAAAAAGTCATGCCCGCGGCGCCCGGGGGGTTTGCGAGATTCCGGCTCAAGACTTTCGGACAGACCCAGGTCAGCTTCTTTGTCCGAGCCGAAGGAGAAGTCTTATGACCAGCGCGCTCTACCCCGGCACCTTTGATCCGATTACAAACGGACATCTCGATATCATCGAGCGTGCCGCGAAACTTTTCGACCCATTCGTTGTCGCCGTCGCACCGGGCACGCACAAGGACGCCAGGTTTTCGCTACCTGTGCGCAAGCGACTCGTGGTGGAGAGCACGCGCGGCATCGCCGATATCGAAGTGATCATTCTCGAAGGGCTTCTGGCCGAACGGTGCAAGGAGTTGGCGATCGACGTCGTCATCCGCGGCCTGCGCGCCGTTTCTGATTTCGAGTATGAAATGATGATGGCGCTGATGAACCGCAAGCTCTATCCCGGGTTCGAAACGTTATTCCTCATGCCGAGCGCGCGCTACGTGTACCTCCACAGCTCGACCGTGCGAGAGGTGTTTGCCCTGGGTGGTGATGTGTCCGATCTGGTGCCGGAGCCGGTGAGCAAAGCGCTTCGCGACACCAGAAGGGACGCGGGGAAGTAGGCAATTGACCCCGCCCCGACGGGCTGCTACCCTGAAGCGCACGACCCTCTCGCTTCCTCCCGATCTTTGCCAGTTCGAACCCTCGCACTGTAATCCGGGGAACGATACCGACCATGTTTATCGACCGCGTGACCATAGAAGTTGTTGCCGGTGACGGTGGGGACGGTTGCGTCAGTTTCCGCCGCGAAAAATACGTACCACGCGGCGGACCCGATGGAGGAGATGGGGGACGTGGTGGTGACGTGGTGGTCGAAGTGTGCGAGCGGCTGAGCACATTGATCGACCTGCACTACCGTAAACGCTGCAAAGCCGAGCGGGGCCGCCACGGCCAGGGGTCCAGCCGGACGGGCAGGAGTGGAGAGGAGGTCGTGATCCGCGTGCCGGTCGGCTCGGTGATACGTGACCTCGATCAGGATGTGGTGGTGGGGGAATTGCTCGAGGGGGACGAACGGTTGGTGGTGGCTCGTGGAGGGGATGGGGGCCGGGGCAACGAGAGATTTAAGAGCGCGCGCAACCGGGCGCCGAGGAAGGCGACACCGGGGCATCGGGGAGAACACCGCAACCTGGAGATTACGCTGAAGCTCGTCGCCGACGTGGGACTGGTCGGCGAACCCAACGCCGGAAAATCGACCCTGCTCAGCGTTATCAGCGCCGCCCACCCCAAGATTGCCTCCTATCCCTTTACGACCAAGACCCCCGTGCTTGGCATTGTAAAAACGGGGGACGACGGGTCACTCGTTATGGTGGACATTCCCGGATTGATAGAGGGCGCGCACGCTGGCCGGGGGATGGGCAAGGATTTCCTGCGGCATATCGAGCGATGCCGCGTGCTGTTGTACCTGATCGATGTCACGTTGCCGGACCCGCTGCAAAGTTATGACACGCTGCGCAACGAAATCCTGCGGCACGATTCCAGTTTGTTGGAGAGGCCGAGCGTGCTGGCGCTCACCAAGTGCGACCTGCTCGAGGGCAGCACCGGTGCGGTGGAGGCTAAACTGCTCGAGCTTCACGCGAAGGTGATTCCTATATCATCGGTGACCAGGGAGGGGTTGGATACGCTGGTCGCCGCATTGCGCAAGACGTTGGGTTGACACAAGACGGGAGGGGTGGAAGATGGGGGTGCAATCCTGGCACACGGTGCTGGCTTTTCTTCTTGCCGAGGGAAACGGTCGGGCGGACTGCTTCCGACTATCGGGGGATTACAGGGAGACGTTTCATCAACTGAGGTCGGAATCCGGGCGGAGAGACCTGTCGATCGCTATCGGTAGGCCCGTGGGAGAGGTCGCCTGGGAGCGTTTCGACGCACAACGGGCGGCGATGAGCCGGCACGGTGTGCGGGCGGTGACCTTTTTTGACGATGACTACCCGCTCTACTTGCGGCGTATCCCGAAGGCTCCTCCGATCCTCTTTTATCGGGGAGACCTCTCTTGCCTGCGTCACCGCGGCGTGGCGATTGTCGGGACACGGCATCCCACGGCCCGCGCATGCGATTTTACGGCGGGGCTGGCGGGTGACCTGGCCGCGATGAACATCGTCGTTGTCAGCGGTGCGGCACGGGGGATCGACAGCGCCGCGCATCGCGGCGCGCTGGAGAAACGGGGCAAGACGGTGGGGGTCGTCGGCAGCGGACTGGACGTTCCGTACCCGCAGGAGAACGCGCAGCTGCTGGAGACGATGGCACAGCACGGGTGCGTGCTCGGCGAACAGCTGATGGGAACGCCACCGCTGAGGCATACGTTCCCGCAACGCAACCGTTTGATCAGCGCGTTTTCCCACGCGGTGGTTGTGGTGGAGGCGGGCCGGCGCAGCGGGGCGCTGCTCACCGCGAGCTGGGCGCTGGAACAGGGCCGGGAGGTCGGCGCGGTTCCAGGGTTTCCGGGGGACCCGCGTAGCTGCGGTGTAAATTCGCTGCTGAAGGGGGGCGCGTTTCCGGTGGAAGGCGTCGACGATATTCTCGAGGCGGCCCCGCGGCTGCGGGCCCGGGCGAGCCGGCCGTGGGGCGGCCCCGCGGCGTCCGGCGGGAGGGTGCAGGCGGGTCTCAGTGCGGAGGCCAACGCCATTCTGGACGTCGTGGGTGGACACCACGCGGACCCCGACGCCGTGGCGCGCCACCTGAAAACCAGCGTGGCGAGGGTGCAGGCCATCCTGCTCGAGCTCGAGATACGGGGCGTGGTTGCACGGGACGCGATGGGAATGTATCATAAAAGCTGAGCATGACCTTTGTCGTGCCTCGACGATACGGCCGGATATGACATGAGCCGCAGATTATCCCACCGAAAACGCATCCAGTATTATATCGAGTACTTGCTGGTCAGGTGGCTGGTCTGGACGTCCGCTTTCGTGCCACTCAAGGTAACGCGGCGCTTTGGCTCGGCTCTGGGTTGGGTAGCGTTCCGCGTCGTGCGGCTCCGGCGGCGCATCGTCATGGAAAACCTGCGCACGTCGATCGCGGGCGGGGACAGCCGCCGGCTCGACCGCATCGCCGTCGAATCCTACCGCAACTTCGGCCGCCTTATCATGGAGATGGCAGCCTTCAAGACCATTACCCGTGAGCACCTTTTCGAAATGGTGACGGTCGAAGGACGCGAGCACTTCGATGCAGCGCTGGCCCACGGCAAGGGGGCCATCATCTTCACCGGTCATTTCGGCAACTGGGAACTCCTCGGCGCGACGGTGGCCCGTTGTGGCTACCCGATCCACGTCACCGACACCGACCACAGCAACAAGTGGGTCCACGGCGTCATCTCCGAACTGCGCAGGGCGCAGGGGTTGAAAATTATTTCGCCACAGCAATCGGTGAGGCACCTTCTGCAGCTGCTGCGCGATAACCAGTTTGTCGCTTACCTGGCCGACCAGGACGCGCACGCCGCGGGAATCTTCGTGGATTTCCTGGGCAAGCCGGCGTCGACCCTGAGAGGGCCGGCAACGTTCGCCGTTCGTCTCGGTTGCCCGGTCATCCCGGCGTTTCTCGTGCGGGAGGGAGAAGGCCACCACCGCGCGGTCTTCCAGGAGCCGATGTGGCCCGAGCCCGGTCTCTCGAGGGAGCAGGCGATCCACGAGCTCACCCAGCGATTCACCACCCGTCTCGAAGAGTTTGTGCTTCGCTTCCCGGAGCTCTACTTTTGGACTCACCGGCGCTGGAAAACCAAGCCCGGAAGGGTGGGGGCTCACTGATCCTTGGGAGACGTGCCGCTCGCCGTCTGGAAGCCGATGCTGGCCCGGTTCGGATCTGTCGGTACCAGCGGTATCTTCCCGTGGTCCTTTTCGAATTTCTGAATGTTGGTGTCCAGCGTGGTCAGCAGAGCCTTGGCGCTCTGCGGCGTCATCAGGATGCGCGAGAAAACCTTGGCGCGCTTGGCGCCCGGTAGCAAGCGGGCGAAGTCGATGATGAACTCGGCACTGGAATGGGTGATGATAACGAAGTTCGAGTAGATGCCCTCCCACTCCTTGTCGCCGATTTCGATGTTGACCGTTTGATTCGGATTCATGGATCCTCCCGTACGTTGGCCACTTCTGGGGAAAACTGCAATTTACCACAACCGACGGCCGGGAAACAAGACCGCGCCGCCCCCGCCAGCCTAAAGACCTTGACACCGCGCTCGCGCGCATGTTACGTTTTCTCTTCGACTTATACCCGCGGATGGAGCAGTTTTGCCTTCCCAGGAACCTCGAAGTTCCTGAAATTTTAATCAAAACCGGATAACGTCGCATGATGTCACAGATCGGCTTAACCCGAGCCCAGGTAGCGGCTTATATCGATAGGTTCGAGTCGGCGCGCATATGCGTGCTGGGTGACGTCATGCTCGACCGCTATTTCTGGGGCGAGGTGGAGCGCATCTCCCCCGAAGCTCCGGTTCCGATCGTAAAAGTCAGCCGCAAGAGTGCACGGCTGGGCGGCGCGGCAAATGTGGCCGCCAACCTGCGCGCATTGGGCGTCGGTGTGTCGCTGTGCGGCTCGATCGGCGACGACCGCGCGGGTCATGAGGTGCTGGATCTATTGCGAAGTCAAGGGATCGGCACGGAGGGCATTCGCGTGCAGAAGCGCGGGGAGACCACGGAGAAGGTCCGTATCATCGCCCAGAGCCAACAGGTGGTGCGCGCGGACTTCGAACGCCCGTGGGATGAAATGGAGGATCTCCATGCAGACCTCGGACGGCTGGCGGACGAGTGCGACGCGCTCATCATCTCCGATTACGGCAAAGGGGTGATTCGCAAGGGTCACCTGCCCGCGCTAATCGCGACGTGGCGCCAGAAGGGCAAGGCGGTTCTGGTGGACCCTTTCGTCGGCCACTTCGGGTGGTATGCAGGGGCGAGCGTAGTGACGCCCAACACCAGAGAGGCGGCGAGCTTCTTCGACGCGGCCTACAGCCGCGACGAACTATTTGCGACGCTCGGGTTTCGCATGCGGGACGAGCTGCGGCTCGACGCCCTCCTCATCACGCGCGGTGAAGAAGGAATGAGCTTGTTCCTCAACGGTGACGAACAGATCCAGATTCCGACCGTTGCCAAAGAGGTGTACGACGTCACCGGAGCCGGAGACACGGTGATCAGCGTCCTCGGGGCGGCGATGGCCTGTCGCGTGCCCATGGTCGAGGCGGTTATCGTCGCGAACCAGGCGGCGGGTGACGTCGTGAAGGAAGTGGGCACGACAACCATCACCACGTCGAGCTTGTTGGATGGTTTCGTCTAGGAGATTCGCACCCACTACCTCGTGCAGCAGATGAAGAACGTGATCCCACGTCAGCAATTGCGGGAGACCTGTGACGCCCTGCGCGGCGACGGCAGGCGAATCGTCTTTACCAACGGGTGTTTTGATCTCCTTCATCCCGGTCATATGCGCCTCCTGAGCAAGGCCGCCGCGCGTGGAGACACGCTGCTCGTGGCGATAAACGACGACGAGTCAGTTCGTCGTCTCAAGGGCAAGGCCAGGCCCATCTACCCGGCGGAGGAGCGCGCGGAAATACTGCTGGCCCTGCGCTGGGTCGATTACGTGACCGTGTTTCCGGAAGAAACGCCGCTCGAGACCATCCGTATTGTTGAGCCGGACGTGCTGGTGAAGGGTGGCGAATACAAGGAGCGGGACATCGTCGGCGCGGCGTTCGTTCGCGAGCGCGGCGGGACGGTCGTCCGCATCCTGATGAAACGGGGACATTCGACGAGGCGCATGATACGGCGGATTTCCGAAGTCGATAGCTGATACGAGTGCTGCGGGCGATGCGAAGCGTGGGGAGCCGAATTGCCCACGCCGGTGAAACCGGCTGTCAGTGACCTTGCGTTAGAGGAAGGTGTTTATGAGCAAAGAGAGAATCCTGATCATGGGTGCGGCGGGACGGGACTTTCATGATTTCAACACACTGTACCGCGACAACCCCGACGTAGAAATCGTCGCGTTCAGCGCGACGCAGATACCGAACATCGAGGGGCGCGTGTATCCCGCCGAGCTGGCCGGTGAACTCTACCCGAACGGCATCCCCATTTTCGCCGAAAGCGATCTCGAAGATTTTCTTAGCAAGGAAGACGTGAATACCGCGGTCTTCTCGTACAGTGACGTTTCCTACGAATACGTCATGCAACGGGCGGCCCGCGTGAATTCTCTCGGCGTGGATTTCAAGTTGATCGGCGACGACGCCACCATGCTCACGAGCTCCAAACCGGTGGTGGCGGTGTGCGCGGTGCGCACGGGCAGCGGCAAGAGCCAGACGACGCGCCGCGTGTCGGAGATTCTGCGTGACAAAGGCTACCGCATCGCCGTCGTGCGTCACCCGATGCCGTACGGAGATCTGGCGCGGCAGGCGGTACAGCGTTTCGCCTCCGTGGACGATATGGACGCGCACAACTGCACGATCGAAGAGCGTGAGGAATACGAACACCACGTGGCCAGCGGCAACGTCGTCTTCGCGGGCGTCGACTACGGTCGCATTCTCAAAGAGGCGGAAAAAGAGGCGGACGTGGTGCTGTGGGACGGCGGCAACAACGACTTACCGTTTTACAAACCGGATCTATGGCTCGTTGTCGCGGATCCCCACCGTCCCGGTCACGAGATTCGCTACTACCCCGGCGAGATCAACCTGTACCGGGCCGACGCCGTCATCCTGAACAAGGTGAACACGGCGGAACAATCCGGTATCGATGAGGTGGTGGCGAACATCCGGGACCGCAACCCGGGGGCGGTTATCATTCACGCCGCGTCTCCCATCACCGTGGAGGGAGACGCCGGGCATATCAAGGGCAAGCGCGTTCTCTGCGTTGAGGACG